>CAYXGD010000076.1:0-8875 GCA_964464425.1 uncultured Thermoplasmatales archaeon | reverse complement strand
TCTCCCGGCTGACCTACCTGGCCATGAGCCGGAACCGCGAGTACCTGGCCGACGCGACAGCCGTCCGGCTGACGAGGAACAACGAAGGCCTGGCCCAGGCCCTGGAGAAGCTGCGGGACGACCTGCCCGATGACCCTCAGGGCTCCAAGACGGTGGCCAGCCTCTACCTCGGCAACCCGTTCAAGCGGAACATCGACTCGACCAGCCTGCTGAGCACCCATCCGCCCCTCAACGAGCGGATCCGGCGGATCCGTGCCATGACGTAGATCCGCTGGAGACCAGGAACGCGGGGACGACCGCTGGCGCTCGGGCGGGCCCGGCCGGGGGCCGAGGCGTTCAGGTCTCGAGCTCGCTGGTGCACTGAGGGCAGCGCCGAGCGTTGACGGGGATCGAGGAGGCACACCAGGGGCAAGTCTTCGAGGAGGGCGCCGGGTCCTCGGCAGCAGGATCCTCGGCCTCGCGCCGCAGCCGGTTGACCCGGCGGACGACGAGGAACAGTACGAACGCGACGATCAGGAACGCGATGATGCTGTTGATGAACGCCCCGTAGTTGATCGTGATCGCACCGGCGGCCTTGGCGGCGGCCACCGTCTCGTAGGGGCCGGCGGGCGTCCCCGGTTGGAGGACCCAGTGCAGCTCGGCGACGTCGACCCCGGCGGTCAGCATGCCGATCGGTGGCATGACGACGTCCTCGACCAGGCTCTTGACGATCGTCCCGAACGCCGCGCCGAGGATGATGCCTACGGCCATGTCGACGACGCTGCCCTTGACGGCGAACTCCTTGAACTCGTCCAAGAACCCGGCCATGCGATCGGCTCCGTCTGCACGGCAGACCGGCTCGTCGGCCTTAGGACCGTCGGTCCGCGACGGCGGCCACCTCAGGGCGCGATCGTGACCTGGTGGGTGCCAGCCTCCTCCAAGGTCAGGACCAGATGGCCTTCCGCGTTGGAGGTGGCGTGGAACTCGCAGGTGCACGTCACCACGGACCCGTCGCTGTAGTCGCCCTGCAGGGTCAGGGTGGTGAGACCGTCGACGGCGATGGTCGCCTCGATCGGTTGCCCGTCGTCCAGGTGCATGCCATCGAGGTCCAGGGCGGCGTGGCCGGCGTTGGTGAAGGTGGCCTCGAACCCGTTGGCCAGGGTCGCCCCGGGGAGGCAGGGCTGCCCCGGGATGCAGGCGAGGTTGAGCCAGGCCAGCCCATCCATGACGTAGGGGGTGCTGTGGCCGGGGGCAGCCGCGCCGCTCTCAGGGAGGAGCACGGGATCGTCGGCGATGGCGTGGCTGGTGACGTCGGCCAGCACGTGGACGGTGGGATCCTCCAGATCGGTGGTGCGCGGGACGAGGTCCCCGACCCAGTAGGCCCCATCGGTCGCGAGGTCGATGGTCGCGCCCCGGGCGCCCTGGGTCTCGATCTCGTGCTCGAGGGCCGGGATGCGCTTGTAGACGACCCGTCCTGGATCCTCGTCCCGGACGTGCCGGTCGAGGTACCGGGCGCCCTCCTTCCACTCGTCGGCGATAGCCTGCGTGTAGTGCTCGTAGCCGAGGAACCGGTAGTACCGGTACTCGTAGCCCATCTCGGCGAGCTTGCCGGCCATCCGCTGGACACCGGTGGGCGGTACGAGCTCGTCGTTCGTGCCGTGGTGGATGACGTACGGGACGTTGCGCGCGTTCTCGAGCAGGCGGTACATCAGCTCGACGTTGGCGTCGCCCCCGTTGGCCTCCACCACGTCCTGACCGCCGTCGTCGTCGAGGCCGACCCAGGCGCCTTGGGTGACCGCGCCACTGATCGGGTAGGCTGCGGCGAACAGATCGGGGTAGAGCAGGCCGAAGAGGTACGAGCCGAACCCGCCCATGGAGTAGCCGCTGACGTAGCGGCGATCCTCATCGATGTCGAGGAGCTCGTGGACGTCCTCCCAGGCCTCGAGCACGTCGACGTGCCCGGCGCCCGTGTACCACGTGGACGTGCCTCGGCCGCGCGGCGAGATGACGATGTTGGACGGGCTGCGTTCCTCGCCGAGCTGCTCCATCACCCGGGGGGTCCAGGCGGCGGCCTGGTGGGCGGTCCCGCCGCGCCAGTGGAGCCACACCGTCATCGGGTAGCCGTCGGCCGGTGCCTCGATGTCCGGCAGGTAGAGCCCGTAGTGCTGCCAGACCGTCTCCTTGGGGCCCTGCTCGAGGCTCTCCTCGGAGATCGCGGGGTCCGACTGGAAGAGCCGCGAGTGGTAGCCAGGCGTGGGCTCCCAGGGGACCGTCGTGCCGCTGGTGAGCTGGGCCAGGGCGATCTCCTGGAAGAACGGGTCGAGCGTGCCTGCCGCCAGCGCCATGGCCTGGTCCTTGTCGAACCAGTTGGAGACCGAGGTCTCGGGACGGAAGGCGACGTCCAGGAGGTTGGCGCCGTCGTTGCCGGGGGTCGTGTCGGCGAGCACAGGATCGCCGCCGTCGGTGCGGTCGGCGATGCCGATCCCGGCTGCTAGCCGGAGCTGCCCGGCCTCGTCGTTGGCCACGAGCTCGCGGGGGACGGCGATCTCGAGGGTGTTGGCCGCCGTGTCGATCGCCACGTCGGCGCCAGGCGCCTGGATGATCGGGAGGCTGGGGGTGTTGTCCTGGACGTAGACGCCGGTGGCATCCACGAAGATGGCCTCCAGCGGCTGGTCGGTGGTCAGCCCGGACCCGAAGGCGACCTCGAGGGTCCCGGTGGGACCGGGTCCGATCTGGGAGATCCCGCCACCGGTGTCGGCCAGGATCAGGAGGGCTGGCACCTCGGCGTCGGCCAGGGATGCGAGCTCGGCGAGGAGGTAGACGTGGGTCGCGTCGGCGGCCACCCGGAGCTCGACGAGGTCTGCTTGGCCCTCGGTGCCGGCGGGGTAGACGGCGTCGCCGTAGTTGGCCGGTCCGGTGAGGTAGCCGTCGGTCGGGTCCTGCTCGTCGGCGCCGAACTGCTCGCCGGCGGCCTGGGTGAGCGCCTCGGCGCGCTCGGCACGGGGCTCGGCGTCGTAGGCGGGGCCCAGGTCATCGTTGCGTTGAGCGTCCTTGCCGTCGTCGGCCCCGAAGTCGTCGAAGAGGAACCCTTGGTGGATCAGCTCGCCGTGGTCCAGGACCGTGGTACCGCCCAGGCGGCTGGCGGTCCCGACCCAGTCCGACGGGTCGCCGTCGACGGTCTTGGCCGCCGGGGTTCCGGTCGTCGCCTGGTCCTCGTGCCAGTCGATGCCTCCCCGTGCCAGGGGCTTGGAGAGCAGCACCGGTTCGGCCTCCTCTGGGACGGTGTCGGCCCCGCCGGGGATCCCGGCTAAGGGGACGGTCACCATGATCAACGTCAGCAGGATCGCTGCACCTGAGCCTCGCAACAGCCTCACCGGGCGTGGCACAGGGGGACGCGGCTATCAGGGTTTCCCTCCCACAAGGGTAGGCTGAGGCCATGGGAGGCCTGGCGCGTCCATCCCTTCCGGGCCGGAGGGGATGCCGGGGGGTCGCTTTGAAATACTAGGGGCTCATTGGCCGGCCAACTCCAGGGTGACCACCATGGCCAAGAAGCGATCGGCGCGCCTTGCAGCGCGCAAAGTCAAGGACAAGTGGCGGTCCAAGCAGTGGTACACGATCCGGGCCCCGGGCATCTTCAACGAGGCCGAGATCGGCGAGACGCTGGCCGACGAGCCAGACAAGCTCGAGGGCCGGATCGCCGAAGCCACGCTCCAGGACGTCACCGGCGACTTCTCCAAGCAGCACGTCAAGTGCAACTTCAAGATCCGCGGCGTCCGCGGCAACGATGCCGTGACGACGTTCGACGGTCACGACCTCACCAGCGATTACGTGCGCCGGCTGATCCGCCGCGGCCACTCCAAGATCGACGACACCATCGACACCACGACGGCCGACGGGTTCACCGTCCGCCTCAAGCCGATGGTCGTCACCGAGCGCCGCGTGCAGGCCTCCCAAGGCACCGCGATCCGCAAGATCGCCCGCGACGTCATCGAGAAGAGGGCCAAGCAGCCTTACAGCGGCCTGGTCAAGGAGCTCCTCCAAGGCGACATCGCCAAGGAGATCTACGACGAGTGCCGGCTGATCATGCCGCTCAAGCGGGTCGAGATCCGCAAGAGCGAGCTGCTCTCCGAGCCTCAAGACGCCGTCGAGCTGCTCGACGTCTTCGCGCCTCCCGAGGAGGCAGAGGAGGAACCCGAGGAGCCCGAGGACGTCGAGGAGGAGGTCGACGAGGCTGAGGAGACGACCGAGGCCGACGAGGAGCTCTCCGAGGAGGAGGGCGAGGCCACCGACGAGGACGAGGACACGGCGGACCTCGAGGATGAGGACGCCGAGGAACCCGACGAGACCGAGGCCGACGCGCCCGATGAGGGCGACGAGGAGGCCTCCGACGGGGACGACCTCGCCGACGAGGTCACCAAGGCCCTCGAGGAAAGCTAGAGCTTTAGCATCCCCGACCCTGCCCCCACCAGGGCACGAGGGCCATGGCTGTCAACCCACTGGAGAGTCCGGTCGCCGCCCTGGAGGTGCTGGTCGTCGCGGCCTTGGCCGTGGCGGCCAACCGTCAGCGTCTTCTCAACGCCAGCGGCGCCTTCTCCGCGTTCCTGGTCGGCACGACCCTGATCGTGACGACCAACCTGCTGTGGCTCATCTTGCTGATGAGCCTGCTCGTTCTCGCTGGGATCGCCACCCGTGCCCAGTACAAGCGGAAAGCCGCTCGTGGCACCGAGGAAGCCCGTGGCGGCGTCCGGCGGACCCGCAACGTCCTGGCCAACGGCCTCGTGCCCGTCGCTATCGCGATCTTCCACGGCCCGATCGACGAGCTTCTCGGGCCGGGGGCGGCCAGCCTGCTGTTCATCGGTGCCGTGGCAGCCGCGGCAGCCGACACGTTCGCCAGCGAGTTCGGTGGCCTCTCGGACCAGGTCCTCTTGATCACCACCCTGAAGCCGGTCCCACCCGGGACCGACGGCGGCGTCTCCCTGGCCGGTCAGATCGCAGCGTTCCTGGGCTCCTTCCTGCTCAGCGGCCTGGGGATCATCCTGCTCGGCTCGTTGAGCTTCAGCGCTGGCCTCTCGCCAGCGTGGGCGGAGTTCCGGTTGGCCAACCTGCTGGCTGCCACCTTCGCCGGGTTCTTCGGCTGCCAGATCGACTCCTTGCTGGGCGCCACCCTGGAGGTCAACGGGGCGTTGACCAAGGAGGAGGTCAACCTGCTCGGGATCCTGGGCGGCAGCCTGTTCGTGGCCGCCTGGCTCCTGGTCGTCCCCTGGTAGGCGCCCGGCTCGCCGTCGCCCTTATCTGACCTGACCCGTTGTCGGCCTCCATGCCCGAACGCGACATCCTGGCCATCATCCTGGATGGCGTCGGCGACCGTCCCCACCCGGACCTGGACGGGGCCACCCCCCTGCAGGCGGCCGACACGCCCAACCTGGACGCGCTGGCAGGAAGTGGGGAGACCGGCCTGATCGATCCCCTGGCCCCCGGCATCGTCCCCGGGAGCGGGACCGGCCACCTCGGCCTGTTCGACTACGATCCCCTCGACCCGGCGGCCAAGGCGCCCAGCCGCGGCTGCATCGAGGCCCTGGGGCTCGGGATCGAGCCCAAGGACGGCCTGGTCGCCGCCCGCGGGAACTTCGTGACCCTGGACGACCAGGGCCGGATCGAGGACCGACGCGCCGGGCGGTTCAAGACCGACGAGGACCAGGCTGAGGCGACCGAGCTGGTCGAGGCCATGAACGCGCTCGATCTCGACGGGGTCTCCTTCCACTACCATCCCCGGATGGGCTACCGGTTCGTCGTGCTCCTGCAGGACGCCTCTCCGGCGGTGACCGACAGCGACCCCGGCGGCACCGGCGTGGCTCCCAAGGCACCGGCAGCGGCCGATGGCGACCCGCTGAGCAAGCAGACGGCCGCCAGGCTCCACGAGGCGGTCCAGCAGGTCACCCAGATGGTCGCTGACCACCCCATCAACGAGGAGCGCGCCGCTCGGGACGCGCCCCTGGCCACGGGCATCGTCACCCGAGGGGCAGGGCCCGTCGAGCGAGGACCGACCCTGGCCGACCGGTTCGGGGTCGAGGCCAAGGCCGTGGCCGGCGGCAACGCCTACCGGGGCATCGCCGGGTACATGGGCATGGATCTGGTCGACGTGGAGGGCGCCACCGGCGACCTACGCACCGACTACGCGGCCAAGGTCGAGGCCGCCCTCGAAGCGTTGGGCTCCAGCGACCTGGTGTACCTGCACATCAAGTCGCCGGACATCTGTGGCGAGAACGGTGATCCGGTCGCCAAGGCAGAGCACCTGGGGAGGATCGATGCGGCCCTGGCCCCGGTGCTGGAGGCTGGCGACGTGGTCGTCGGCTTGACCGGGGACCACTCCACCCCGAGCATCCGGGCGGCCCACTCCGGCGACCCGGTGCCACTGATCTTCACCTCGCCCACCGGCCGGGTCGACGACGTCGATCGCTACGACGAGATGGCGTGCGCTGGCGGGAGCCTGGGACGGCTGCAGGGCGGGGATTTCCTGCGCTCGCTGCTCGATCTGGCCGATCGGACGAAGAAGACGGAGTGAGCGGGCTCAGCCCTGGAGGTCCTTGACCCTGGCCCTGAGCGTGACAGCGGTCACGCCGGCGGCCTCCGCGACCTGCTCCTGGGTGAGCCGGTGCTCGGTGTCCAAGCTGGCCATGTAGAGGGCCGCGGCCACCAGGCTGGCGGGGTTCTTGCCGCTGGCCGTCGTGGGATCCAAGGCCTCGAGCATCTGCCGGGCCTCGTGTTGGGCCCCAGGGCTGACCCCGAGCTTGGAGGCGATCGAGGGGAGCAGGTCCAACGGCGTGTTGGCTGGGACCGGCAGCGAGAGCTCGCGGACGAGCTTGCGGAAGGTCCGGATGGCTTGCCGATCCTCGACCTGGGCGACGCTGGCCAGCTCGTCGATCTGGCGGGGCACGTTGTGGATCCTGGCAGCAGCCAGGACCGCGGCCGCGGCGGTCGCCTCCAGCGAGCGGCCATGCGGGAAGCCCTCGTCGCGGGCCTGCCGGTAGATCCTGGCGGCGGTCTCGGTGACCCGGTCAGGGAGGTCCAGGGCGCCGCCGATGCGTTCGATCTCCGAGAGGGCGCGCACCAGGCCCCGGTCGGCGCCAGGGCGGTAGGTGGCCCTCTGGTGGTGCCGACGGAGGCGGTTGAGCCGGCTTCGGAGATCGCTGCTGAGACCCTGGCTGTCGAACCCGATCTGGCTGCCAAGGCCCCTGTCGTGCCGCATGTTGGTCCGGCCAGGTCCGGTCCGCGCGCGCTTATCGCGCTGGGCGGCGTCGAAAGCTCGCCACTCGGGACCTGGGTCGATGGCCCCCTCGTCGAGGACGAGGCCACAGTTGGCGCAGACGGTCTCCCCGCGTCGGTCGTCGATGAGACGGGCTCGGGCACCACACTCAGGGCACACCTCCCCCGCCTGGGCGTCCGTCGGATCGGACGCCTCGATAGCGTTGGTCATTGCTTCACCTTATGGTCCGCCGCTCTAGTATTTAAAGTTGGACACGCTGTTCCCTGGGATCCCACGGGGAGGAACGACGGGGAGCGCCGGTCCAACGTCAGCGCGCCTCAACACCCATCTAACGATTCCGGTCGTCAATCGTGGTGGCTTCGTGCGCGTGGGTCTCGTCGGGATCCGATAGGTCTTCGAGGCGGGCGCGGACCGTGACCTCGGTGACGCCAGTGGCTTGGGCAACCTCCTCCTGGGTCCGGTGGGATCCCAGCTGCTTGGCGGCCCGGTAGAGCGCTGCGGCGGCCACGCTGGCTGGGTTCTTGCCGGTCATCGCCTCGGGTTCGGTGGCCTCGATGAGCTCGATCGCCCGCTGCTCGACGGCTGCCGGGACCTCGAGCCGCGAGGCGAAGGACGGGAGCAGGTCCCGTGGCGTGGTGATCGGGACCGGGAGCTCGAGGGCCTGGCATAGCTTGCGGTAGGTCCGGGCGACGTCCTTGCCCTCCCGCTGGGCCTCGGCCTCGATGTCGTCCAGCGGCCGTGGGACCTGCTGCATGCGGGAGGCAGCGTAGACGCTGGCGGCAGCGGTGGCCTCGACCGAACGGCCGTGGAGGAAGTCCTCACGGCGTGCCCGGCGGTAGATCTGGGCAGCGGTCTCGGCGGCCTCGTCGGGCAGGCCGAGGTTGCCGGCCAACCGTTCGATCTCGGAGAGCGCGCGGATCGTCTCCCTGTCCTGCCCGGGCTTGTAGGTCGCTCGTCGGTGGTAGCGACGCATGCGGTAGACCTTGGAGCGATCCTCGCTGGCGACGTCCTTGGGGCTGCCGATCCGGGTGCCAAGCCCCATGTCGTGCCGCATGATCGTCCGGCCGGGCCCGGTCCTGGCGCGTTGCTCCCGCTGCTCGGGGTTGAAGGCCCGCCACTCGGGTCCTCGGTCGATCTCGCCCTCGGTCAAGACCAGCCCGCAACCTTCGCACACGGTCTCAGCCCGGTGGGCGTCGTAGGCGACGTCCTGGCTCTCGCATTCGGGGCAGGTACCCTCGTGGCGCGATCCCTTCGGGCCTTCCGCGGTTCGACTGGGGGTGGCTCTTGGTACCGTCTCGGAGGCGCCCATCGCATCCTATGGTTGCCGGGTCCCTCACTTGAAGCTAGGGGACCTGGCGCGGCGTGGCTGGCGAGCCTGGGACCTCAGGCGGCCGGGGCCGAGGGATCGTCGTGATCCTCGGGGGCCCGGGGTGGTCTGGCATGGCCGGCGGCATCGGGGGTCGGCGTGGTGTCGACGATCCGCGTGGTGGGGACGTAGTCGAGGGTCTCGTCCTCCTCGCTCTGGCCCAGCGGGTAGAAGAGGGCCATGATCAGGAACGTGGAGAGGGCCATCACCGCGATCGCGATTACGGTGGCGACCATGGCTTCACTGGCGGCCACGTTCTGGGTCTG
>CAYXGD010000075.1:0-8899 GCA_964464425.1 uncultured Thermoplasmatales archaeon | reverse complement strand
CCCCGGCGTTGGCGATGCCGATGACCGTCGTGAAGAACACGATGGCCGGGGCCAGATATTCGTAATAATTGTCGGTCGGGAAGGTCGGCAGGCTCTCGGGGAGGTCTCCGAAGATCGCGCCGAACAGCAACAGCTGGACGATCGGCGGGACCATGCTGAAGACCAGCACCGAGGGCAGGCGAGGGAACTGGACGAGGGCCCGCTTGGTCAGGTGCCAGGCCGGCGCCAGCAGCCGGGGCTTGTCGACGGTGGCATCGGTCACGCGATCGCCTCCGGCTGGGACTCGGCCGCCTCGGCCTCCTGGATCGACCGCCCGGTGGTGGACAGGTAGACGTCGTCCAGGGTGGCCTTCTGGATCTGGAGGCTGTCCGGTGGCAGGCCCTTGGTCTCCATGAGGCGCAGGACCTTGGGGGTGCTGCGGGCCGGGTCGTCGACGTAGATGTGGAGCTGGGTCTCGGTGCGGTGGACCCGCCCCCCGTCGAGCCCGGCCTCGGCCAGGATCGCTTCGGCCTTGCGGAGCTTGGGGCCGGGATCGGCGCCGTCGAACTCCAGCACGATGGACTGCTGGCCGATGCTGGCCTTGAGGGCCTCCGGCGTGCCGCGGGCGACCAGGCAGCCCTGGTCGATGATGGCCAGCCGGTCGCACAACCGGTCGGCCTCCTCCATGTAGTGGGTGGAGAGCAGGATGGTCGCGCCGGTGTCGGCCCTCAGGCCCTCGAGCAGCTGCCACATCTCCTGTCGGGCTCGGGGATCCAGGCCCTCGGTGGGTTCGTCGAGGAAGATGATGTCGGGCCGGTGGATGAGCGCCGAGGCCAGGTCGACCTTGCGCTTCATGCCGCCGGAGTAGCCCTCGATGCGCTTGTCGGCGGCCTCGGTCAGGCCCACGAGCTCGAGGAGCTCCTCGGCTCGGCGCCGGGCCTCCTCCCGGCCGATGCCGAACAGCCGGGCCTGGAGCATCAGGAACTCGCGGCCGGTGGCCAGCTCGTCGACGCCGACCTCCTGGAGGGCGAACCCGAGGATGGGTTTGATCCGGCCGGGGTCGTCCTCCACGTCGAACCCGGCCACGGTGGCCCGGCCGCCGGTGGGCTTGACCAGGGTGCCCAGCATGCCGATCAGGGTGGATTTGCCGGCGCCGTTGGGACCCAGCAGGCCGAAGATCTCGCCCTGGCGGACGTCGAAGCTGACGCCCTTGACCGCCTCCGTGCCGTCGGGGTAGGTCTTGGCCAGGCCGTCGACGCCGATCACAGTCGTGCCGTCGCCGGCCACGGGAGCGCCGCTCCGCGGCGCTGTCTCGCTGGTGGCTTGGGGTTCGGGGTGCCGGCCAGTCTCACGCTCACCGCCTTCCCGGGCTTCCAGCGCGGCCGGAGGCCGCGCACCCTTGCTCTCGGAGAGGACCGTCTCGCGGCGATACGGCCGGCGGTCCGCCTCCGAGAGCTGCCAGTAGGCCTCGGGGCTGGCGTAGACGCGCTTGCGTCGGCCATCGTCGGTCTCGACGGTCCGCGTGTACCAGACCTCGCTCTCGACGATCTCGCCGGTCAGGTGGCAACGGCGGGCCAGGCCCTTGCCTTGCTCGGCAGCCTCCCCCTCGTCGCGCCGGTCGGACACGGCCCCGGCTACGCGACCCAGCCTATCAAAGCTGCGGTGTCATCGATCCCATCGACGGGCCAGGCCGAGCGCCCCAGCCACCGCCAAGAGCACGATCAGCAGGCCAGGCCCGGGCACGTACCAACCCCTGGCTTGGGTCAGGGTGCTGATGTGCGAGGTCTCGCCTTCGATGTCCGTGTCCGGGGCATACGAGCTGGTCACCTCGAGCTGGACGGCGCCGACCTCGTTGACGTACCCGTTGTGGAAGGGCGTGTAGACCTGGAAGTTGACCGTGCCGGTGGTCGGCTCTCCGGCGGTCTCCGGGCGCTCGAGGATCAGCGGCTCGGGCACGACCGCGTTGAAGCCGTCGGGCAGGCTGTCTGGGTTGGCCAGGGAGAACGCGAACCGGGTGTCCCCGTTGCTGAAGTTCTCGATGACGATGGGGTAGGTCACCGATTCCTGCGGCCCAGCTTGGCCGATCTTCTGCTCGAGGCGCACGTTGTAGAGGTTGAAGTAGCCCGGCGTGAACGTCACGTCAGCCTCGACCGGGCCCAGCCGCTCGACGGTGCCGTTGGTGTGGTTCTTCTGGACCCGCACCTCCAGGGTGACGGTCTGGGTCTCGAAGGCCGGGGCTCGCTTGTCCAGGGTGATCTCGACGGGGTAGTCCAGCGCCAACGTGTCGTTGGCATCGTGGCAGACCGGGGTGGTCTGGTTGGCCATGCCGGGCGCGATGAGGGTCACGTAGGCGGGCGCCTCGACCAGCTCGGCCGTGGTCCAGGCCGTGGCCCGCTCGTCGTCCTGGCAGGGCACGCTCACCTGCAGGTGGATCTTCCCCGGCTCGGCGTGGGGCCCGATCGGGGTCTCGAGGGTGAGGTCATCGACGACGAGCTCCCGGGGCGCGTGGTCGGCCACCGTGGGGACGGCGGTGGCGACGAGCAGGAGCCCGAGGCCGATCGGCAGCCATCGCGCAAGCATGAGCCCGCATCGGGCCGCGGCCCTATATGGCCCCTGGCGTAAGATGGTTGGAGGGTTGGATGTCCTATCGAACCGGTGGGCAGCGCGCGTCAGTAGAGCTGGCCGCCGGTGGGCACGTCCTTGTCCGGGACCACCAGCACCGGGTTGCCATCAGGGCCTGGCACGCCCACGGTCAGGACCTCGGACTTGAAGCCGGCGATGCGCACGGTCCCCAGGTCGGTCGCGCACAGGACCTGGCGGCCCACGAGCTCGCCCGGGTCGTAGTGCTGGGCGAGCTGGGCGGCCGAGGCGACCTCGCGGCCACCGAGGTCGATCCGGAGCTTCATCAGGCCTGGCTTGCGCGCCTCCTCGAACAGCTCGGCGTCCAGCACCCGGCCCACCTGGAAGGTGGTGTCGAACAGCGAGTCGGTCATCAAGCAGGACAGGCGTTGGACGGACATCAGCGGTTCGGTCCAGGCCCACCTTCAAAACCCCTGGCCCCCTGCCAGGGCACGCATGGCCGCCACCGAGGAGACCCCCGCGGACCCGACCCCCGACCTACGACCGGTGGTGCTGGCCGGCCTCTTCGGCCTGGTGTCGATCCCCTGGACCTACGGCTTCGAGACCCCGCTGAACCTCCCGCTCTGGCCAGCGTTCATCGCCTCGGCGACGTACTTCGCCGTCGGCGCGCGACGCCAGAGGTTCCTTGTCACCTGCGCGAGCACCATGGTCGGCGCCGTCTACGGGGCCGCGACCCTCTGGATCGCCCACGACCTCCTCGCCGGCGGTCTGTTCACCCTGAGCCTGACCGTCGGCCTGGCCATGGCCCTGGCCAGCCTGCATGCCTACCTGCCGGTGCTCTCCTTCGTGCCGGGCGCCTTCTTCGGGTACGCCACGCTGTTCAGCGTGCACGCCGCCGGGGCCACCTTCCCCGGCCTTGCCGGGCTCCAGGCCGAGACGGTGGCCACCCTGGCCGCCATGCTGATCGGGGTCCTGATCGCCTGGGCCGTCCAGCGGGCCACCGACGGCCTGGTACGGACGCTGCCGGCCCGGTGACCACCACGCCCATCTACCCCAGCCTGCATGGCCGGCCATGCGCTACGAGGACCGCACGTGCCTGGTGACCGGTGCCACCGGCGGCATCGGCCAGGCGATCTGCCGCCAGCTGGCCGACGAGGGCGCCCGGCTGGGCATCCACTTCGCCAGCTCGGCCAAGCAGGCCGAGAGGCTGGCCGAGGAGCTGCCAGGCGAGGGCCACCTGCCGGTGCAGGCCGACCTGACCGCCCCCGATGCCCCGCGCCGGCTCGTCGAGAAGGCCGCCGAGGGCTTGGGCCAGGTCGACGTGCTGGTCAACAACGCCGGCGTGTACACCGAGCACCCGCCGGACGGGGTGCGCTACGAGCGCTGGAAGGCCGTCTGGGACCGCACGCTGGCCCTGAACCTGCAGGCGCCGGCCGACCTGTGCTTCTGGGCGGCCCGGCACATGGCCGAACGCGGCGGCGGGGCGATCGTCAACATCTCCTCCCGCGGCGCCTTCCGCGGCGAGCCCACCGCGCCGGCCTACGGCGCCAGCAAGGCGGGCTTGAACGCCTTGACCCAGTCCCTGGCCAAGGCCCTGGCTCCCCACGGGATCACCGTGGCCGCCGTGGCCCCGGGATTCGTGGAGACGCCGATGGTCGAGGAGATGCTCGAGGGCCCCCAGGGCGAGGGGATCCGGGAGCAGAGCCCCATGGAACGCGTGGCCCAACCCGAGGAGGTGGCCGCCTGCGTGGCCTTCCTGGCAAGCGGCGAGGCCGAGTTCACGACGGGAGCGATCCTGGACGTGAACGGCGCAAGCTACCTGAGGACGTAGCCGGCCTCCACGGCCTGTCCACGCAGGGCCCCGAGTGTAAGAGAAGAGAAGTCCTTACTATCATTATAATATCTCTCAAGTGATTCGTAAGTCAGCTGTTGGCTGCGGCGAGCGAGCCCCATGGCGGGGTCAGCTCCCTCCCGACCAGACCCCGAGCGAGACCGCCCTGCCCAGCCAGGCGGCGGTCAAGCACAAGACGATGGTGAGGGCGACGTTGAGCCCGGCGGCGGCCGGATCGCCGTCGTCGATCAGCTGGAGGGTCTCGAAGCTGAAGGCGCTCATAGTGGTGAACCCGCCCATCAGCCCGACGCCGAGGACGGCGTTCTCGGTGCCCGTCAGCCATCCACCGGCGGTGCCGCCGAAGAGGAGCACGGCCAACAGAAAGCTGCCGACGACGTTGACGACCAAGGTCCCCGAGGGGAAGCCCTGGATCGTGGTCCATCCGGAGACGAGGTAACGGAGCGCGCCCCCGGCGCCGCTGCCGAGGAAGACGAGGGTCAAGATCCGCCAGTCCATGCGATCACCTGGATGCGCCTGGTGGCGCCCGAGCGGGCGCCGGTAGGGACCGTCAGCCAGCGCGTGGCGGTTCAGGCGGGCCCCATCGCCCGGCGACAGGAACCGCGCCCGGTAGGATAGCTGTTCCCCTGTGGGATCCTCCATCGGCCCGTCGCCTGGTCACCGACCGCCGGTATCTTGGAACGGGGCCGTGGTCTCGGCGGTGGCGCCCTCCAAGGCGAAGACGGTGACGAGGTCGCCGGCCTCCATCGTCGTCTGACCCTTGGGGACCAGGACCGACCCGTTGCGCTGGATGGCCACGATGATCATGTCCTCGTCCAGCAGCCCGGCCCGGCCGGCCTCGTCCAGGGTCATGCCCGCGATGGGCGCTCCATCGACCACCACGATCTCGAAGATCTCGGCGCCCTCCCCGACCTCCATGAAGTCCCGGATGGCCGGGCGCTGGACGGCGCGGTAGAGGTACTCGCCGTTCAACCGATGAGGGCTCTCGACGACGTTCACGGCGAGTTGCCGGTACAGGCGCACGTTGTCGGCGGTGTTGGCGCTGCTGACGAGGTTCTCCACACCGAAATCTCGGCCGTGCATCATCACCAGCAGGTTCGTGGCATCGTCGTCCGTGGTGGCGATCATCGCATCGGCATCCTCGATGTCAGCCTCGATCAGGGCCTCCCGGGACGCGCCGTCATCGTGGATGACCAGGCAGTCGAAGCTCTGGCCGGTGGCCTCGGCGACGGCCCGGTCCTTCTCGATGACGACGACCTCGTGGCCGGCCTGGGTGGCCAGCTCGATCACCCGGGTGCCCGTGCGACCGGCACCGACGACGATGAGGAACACGCGCCGGCATCCCCGACCGGTGGCTAAAAACCCTCCGAGGGGGCGGGGTCACCGGAACTTGAGCCCGTGGCGCAGGGCGCGGATCAGGGCCAAGACCGGGAAGATCTCCAGGCGGCCGACCCACATCAGGAAGACGAACAGGACCTCGGTGAGCCGATCCATGCCCGGACCTGTGATCCCCGTGGACAAGCCGACGGTCCCCTGGGCCGAGGCGACCTCGAAGATGACCTGCCTGAACGCGTGCCCTGGCAGGAGCACGGCCACCAGGATCGTGGCCACAGCCAGGATCAAGAGGTAGGCGATCACGAGCATGCCGGCTCCCCGGAGCTCCTCGTTGATCTGGTCCAGGGAGAGCTGTTTGGGCCCGACCTGCAGGGTCTGGATGGCGTTCTCCGGCAGGAAGGCGCTGGTGATCTGCCACCGGAGCCCCTTGGCGACCAGGAGGACGCGGATGAGCTTGATCCCGCCGGTGGTCGCCCCGGCGCACCCGCCGAGGTTCATGGCGAACAGGACGAGGAACAGGCCCGCGGCCGGGGTCCAGGTGCCGACCGCGGCTGTCTGCCAGCCGGTGCCCGAGAGCGCGCTGACGTACTGGAACAGCCCTTCGCGGACGGCCTGGCTCTGGGCGACCGCCTGGATCGAGGCCCACAGGTCGCCGGAGAGCGAGGGCATCGGGAGCACCCCCCGGGCCAGGAGGAGGGCCATGGTCGGGACCCCGAGGACCAGCAGCGTGACCAGGGTGCGCACCTGAGGATCCCGGGTCAAGGCCCGTGGGTCCCGGTCGGCGAAGGCCGCGTAGTACACGGGCAGCGCGATGGCACCCAGGATCATCGGTGGGACGTGGACGAGCTCCACGGCGTAGCTGCCGTACCCGGCGATGCTGTCGTCCAGGGTGCTGAACCCGCCGGTGGCTTGGCCCGTCATGGCGTGGTTGACGGCATCGAAGAGGGTGGGCTCGATCCCGTAGTTGGGGAGCAGGAGGAAGAGGCAGGCGGCCAGGTAGGCGGCCACGAGCAGGGTGATGCCCAGGTAGATGACGGCGATCGACCGGGCCGTGCTCACGATGCTCGGCCGCACGCGCTCCTGGCGAGCCTCGGACCGGTAGAGGGAGTAGCCGCCCACACCGACGGTCTGGCGGAGGATCGCTAGGGCCAGGACGAGCACGCCGGCACCCCCGATCCACTGGGCGAAGGACCGGTAGAAGAGCATCGATCGGGAGAGCGAGGGCTCGTGGACGGTCATGGTGAGCCCGGTGGTCGTGTACGCGGACATCGACTCGAAGATCGCATGCACCGGGTCCTGGAAGGCTAAGAGGCTGGAGGCGTACCCCGCCCCGGTGGGCACGTAGGACGCCATCACGGCCTCCGGGGTCCACTGGGCGGCCAGGAAGAAGGGCAGGGCCCCGACGAAGGCCACGGCCAGCCACCCGCCACCGGCGGTCACCAGCGCGTGCCGGAGCTTGGGTTCGTGGGCGCTGCGGAACACCCAACGGAGCAGGCCGCCGACGGCTGCCGTGATCAGGGCAGAGGCCACGAACGCGGCACCGGCGTAGGGCTCCCAGTAGCCCAGGGCGACCACCACCGGGACGAGCATCAGCCCGGCGATCAACACGAGAAGGCTCCCGATATCGCGCAGCACGATAGCCAGGCTGCTGGGAAGCCGCGGGGCCAGGTCATCGGGGACGGCGGCCAACAGGTTCCCGGGGCCCTCCGGGAGGCCAGGGATGATCTTGGGCCGCTTGCGCGGTGGCACGTACATCCCGGAACCTGGGCCACCTCAAAGGCCTTTCGAGGTCGGGGTGCCACCGCTTCTGGGCGAGGCCGCCATCGCGTCCATCGGCGCACACCCTCCGGCCATCGCGCTCGCTGAAGAACCCTCCTCGACCGGCCCGGCGTAGTCAGAAGGGGACCGACCCAACCGTGGCCCGGGCAGAACCCTTACCTACCCCAGATGGGTTGCTCTGGCGGTCCTACCCCCGGCGGTGGCAGGAGACCATCGCGTCCCCGGGGACGCGGACCGGAGGCCGGTGTTCTTGAACCTAGGATCCGTCTACGAGGCGTTGTTCCGGGAGGGTGAACGGAGACCGGTCGATGGCTGGGACCAGGCCGACGGCCTGGTCACCCTGGCCGGCGACGGGCACCTGCTCATCGCGAAGCCCGATCGGTTCGAGGATGTGTGGGCCGAGGTGTCGAGCACGATCACGAAGGTCGCCCACCAGATCCGCCCCGGCGCGGGGGAGAGTTACGTGATGCGGGTCTGGGATCTGGAGCCGCCGCTTCGCAAGTTCATCCTCGCATCCCTGGTCACGGATTCACGGGTGTACCGGCTGGACGAGCCGCTGGAGACGTCCCGGTTCGGCACCGTCGGCATCCTCTACAGCAACGCGGGCTGGGACGAGGAGCACGTCCGGGAGGAGGGCCGGTCCGCGCTGGCCCGGGTCGACGGTGGCCGCTCGCCGTCGGTCGACGTTGGCCCTGGAGCTATCCTGAGCTTGGACCGTCGCCGACCCGGGATCTGATCATCAGCCCGCGGCCTGAGAGGGGAACCTCGTCGATTTGGCCTCCGGGCGGGGGGCAAACCATCAACAGCGGTCACCATCGACCAGCTGACCTCCATACACCTGGCGCTCACAGCCTCGCCCCCGCCCGGCCTCGTTTGGGCACAACCTTTTACGACGAACCGGATGCGCCGCGCGGACCATGGCTCCGGAGGACACCGGCCCCAGCACGGGAGAGGTCCACACCGAGCTCTCCCGGGACATGAGCCTGTTCGACATCACGTTCATCGGCGTCGGGGCCATGATCGGGGCCGGCGTCTTCGCCCTGACCGGGTTCGCGGCTGGCATCGCCGGACCGGCGCTGACCCTGGCCTTCCTGATCAACGGGTTCGTGGCGCTCTTCACCGCCCTGAGCTACGCCGAGCTTGGGGCCGCCTTCCCCGAGGCCGGCGGCGGGTACCTCTGGGTCAAGGAGGCCCTGCCGGATCCCAACGGGTTCTACGCCGGCTGGATGAGCTGGTTCGCGCATGCGGTGGCTTGCAGCCTGTACGCCATCACCTTCGGCGTGTTCTTCACAGAGTTCTTCGTGGCCTACGCCGGGCTGGACCCCCACTTCGTCCTGTACGGTTTCATCACCCGGCACGTGGCCGACGTGGGCCTGG
>CAYXGD010000074.1:1216-9008 GCA_964464425.1 uncultured Thermoplasmatales archaeon | reverse complement strand
AGGCTGAGCTCCCCGACGAACTTGGCCACGCCAAGTACCTGGCCAACAAGATCTCCGCGCTCGGTGGCACCCCGACCACCGAGGCTGCCACCGTCCCGACCACGGACAACGCTCGCGAGATGCTGGAGAACGTGCGCCAGGCTGAAGCAGACGCCGTCGACCGCTACGCCGCGCTCATGAGCGCGGCCGAGGAGGCCGGCGAACTCGGCTTGGCCAACGACCTGCACGACATCATCAGTGACGAGACCAACCACAAAGAGGAGACCGAGAAGCTGCTCCAGGGCCACTGGAAGGAGTAGGTGGGGGACCGAGCGATACCCGGCCAGGCGTAGCCCGGGAACCTTCTTCAGGCGCCCGCACCGTAGGGCACGGCGTGGTACGTTATGGCAAGCAAAGAGAAGGAAGCTACGAGATCAGGGAGCCCCACCGTACCCGACGTCTCCGATGACGCCTGGTCCCGCATCTACCTCGCAGGCGAGTGGGTCGAGCCCGGCGACCGCGAGATGATCAAGGACCTCAACCCCTACGACCAGTCGGCCATCGCCCAGGTGCCCATGGCCACGCGCGAAGACGCCGACCAAGCCTACGAGGAAGCGACGCGCGCCGTGCGCGACCACCGGGACCGCACGCCCCAGGCTCTGGCCAGGCCCATCGAGGAGGCCATGCAGCTCATCGAGGACAACGCCGAGGCCATCGCCTCGCTGTTGGCCGCCGAATCCGGGTGCGCGGCACCCTTCGGCGCCTTCCAGGTCCACCAGATCACCCTGCCCATGATGCGCGAGGCCTCCAGCTTCCCCTCCCGCGCCGCCGGCGAGACCATCTCCAGCGTGATCCCCGGCAAGGAGAACATCATCAAGCGCCAACCCGCCGGCATCGCGACAGTGATCTCGCCATGGAACGTCCCCCTGCACCTGAGCATGCGCGCGGTGGCACCGGCACTGGCGCTTGGCAACGGAGTGGTGCTCAAGCCGTCGAGCGAGACGCCGATCACTGGCGGTCTGTTGCTCGCCTGGGCCTTCGAGCAGACGAGCCTACCAAAGGGACTGCTCAGTGTGCTGCCGGGCAAGGGCTCCGAGCTGGGTGACTACATCGCCGGGCACCCGGCCTCGCGTGTGGTCGCCTTCACAGGCAGCACCGAGGTGGGCAAGCAGGTGGCCGCCAAGGCGGCCTCGGTGCTTGCGCGCCCGGCCATGGAGCTGGGCGGCAACAACGCGCACATCGTGCTCGACGACGCCGACGTGGAGCAGGCCGTGGCTAGCGGCATCTTCGGGAGCTTCATCCACCAGGGCCAGATCTGCATGCGCAACAACCGCCACCTCGTCCACGCCTCCCTGTACGAGGAGTACGTCGAGCGCTTCACCGAGCGCGCCAGCTCCCTGACGTGGGGCGACCCGCAGGACCCGGAGACCGTGATCGGGCCCGTGATCAACCAGCGCCAGCGCGACAAGATCATGACGCTGATCGAGGACACGGTGGACCAGGGCGCCAAGATCACCACGGGGGGAGAGGCCCACGGACTCGTGATCGAACCGACAGTGCTACGCGATGTGACCAACGACATGCCCGCGGCCCAGAACGAGATCTTCGGCCCCGTGGCACCGATCATCCCCTTCGAAGAAGACGAGGAGGCCATCGAGTTGGCCAACGCGACCCCCCAGGGCTTGAGCGGCAGCGTCCACACCACGGACCTCCAGCGCGGCTACCGGATCGCGAATGGCGTTGAGACGGGCATGATCCACATCAACGACCAGGGCATCAACGACGAGCCCCACGTGCCCTTCGGTGGAGTCAAGGAGAGCGGGCTGGGCAGGTACAACGCGGATACGATCATCGATGAGATGACCGAGCTCAAGTGGATCAGCTTCCAGCTCGAACCACGCGAGTACCCGATCTAAGATGCCACCGGCGATGAGGCCCACAAGTGAGCGTCCGGGTAGTGGCGGCCCGGTGCCAGCCCCGGGGATCACTCGGAGGTGATGGCCCTAGGGGTGGGCTTGGGGCGCGGTGAACGGGAGAGGCGCCGGGCGCCCTTGACGACCTCGTGGCCGAGCATCTGCAGCCGCTCGATCACGTCCTCGTCCTCGGTCGTCCCGTCGTCCTCGAACACCTGCCAGGACTTGGAGATCGGAACGGTGAGCGGGACGGCCCAGCCGCGTAGCGCGCGTACAACGTATTCCATGGTGTTGATGGCCTGGAGCCCCTGGACGCCACCCGCGGTGCTGACCAGGCCCACCGGCTTGTCGGTGAGGTAGGGCGGATCGGCCTCACCGAGCAACTGTAGCCAGTCGAGCGCGTTCTTGAAGGCCCCGCTGATGGTGCCGTGGTAGAGGGGGCTGGCCCAGATCATCCCATCGGCGCTCTCCACGGCCGCGGCAAGTCGGTTGGCGGCGGCCGGTGTTTCTGCCTCGGGACGGTAGAGGGGGAGGTCCAACTCTCGGATGTCGACGAGCTCGACCTCCGCGCCGGCCCTCTTGGCAGCGGTCAGCGCGAGCCGGAGCGCGGCTGTGCTCGTGGATTGTTCGTTGAGCGAGCCAGTGAGTCCTACGATCTTGACGGTGTCTCTCATCACGTATACGGCCCGTTGGAAGCCGTATGGACCCTACGGAAGTCCATCTTGCACACTCGCTCTCTTTATGGGCGGATGCATGGTATGTGGGACCAGGCCTACACGTCCGAGACATACCGTCACCAGGTGAGGCCCACACAGTCTACAGGCCCGTCACCACGGCCGGGGAGATGGCTCACCTCTCCCCGGCGCGGCGCAGGGAGTCCACAAGGTCGTCCAAGGGCCGCCGCATCTCCTCGAGAAGAGTGCGATACCTCTCCTCGTCACCGTCGAACGCCAGAGCCTGCTCCACGTCCGGATGGTCCGCGATGGCCAAGGCGAACTCGATGCCCGGGTCCACCTCGAACGGGTCGGGCCCGACGCGGATCACCATCTCCTTGGTGAGGTGCTCCGGCAGGATGGAGGGATCAGGCCCGGCTTGGATGACCGAAGCGATCCTGGCCAGGTGGCCGAGGACCTCCCCGATACGATCCAAGACCTTCTCCTCCTGGGAGGTCAACCCCTCCCGCAGGTTGATCCCGACGGCAGGTCCCTGCTCCCCCAGCAACCGGTCGGGGACGCCCTCCGTCTCGATGACCTTGCGCACGGGCCCGAAGGGATGGATCCTGTACACTCCCTTGCCCTCGCGGTGGAGGAGACGGTTGTCGACCAATTTGGCGAGGTAAGAGACGAACGCCCGCTGCGAGCAGTCAAGCGCCTCCGGCATGGGGGCCAACCCGATCTCGTCGAGATAGGCCCGGATCCTTCCGACGGCCTGGCCCGCAGGCTCATCTATCTTCCCCATGGCTTGTGCAAGCCCCCGATCGGCCTGGTCCCTGGTCTGATCCCCGTGCAGCTGCCAACCCTCGCGTGCCAGCAGCCAGCGCAGTTCGCGTGTCCTGAACCACCCATCCCCCCTGCGCGCCCTGGCCCAGATCTTGGCGGTCTCGAGGATGTGCCAGTAGGCTCCGTCCTTGGACGCCCCCGGGATGAGGTGCGGGTACTTCATCAATTACGTCCTATGCGGGTAGTTAGACGTAATGTAATTGGTTCTGGGCGACGACCATGGCCCATGAGCCTGACATCGAGGCTGAAGGACCCCAACGTTCGCCGAGCGATCGACCCCCTCGTACCCAAGACCATCGGCCGTCTGGACGCAGCTACCCTCGTCCCACCCCACAGCAAGCGATACGGCCTGATCGGGACCGCCTTCGACTACGCCCTCCGGTTCGAGATCCGGCGCCAAGCCGATACGGTCGATGCCCGCAGCTGGGTCGCCGAGACCGCCGCCCACCTCCTCTCCCCAACGACCCAGGAGGGGCTCCCCCCGCACGTGGCTTTGGAGCTCGGCGACACAGCCATGGAGGCGCTCGAGACCGTCGATGCCGCCAGGGACTTCGTCGACAACCGCTACGTCGACCTGACCAACCCCTCGGCCTCTGACCTAGAGCAGCTGGCCGAACACGCCGTGCTGTTGGCTCGCCTGGACGAGGTCTATCGATCCGGCCAGATGGCCAACCACGAAGGCCCCGTCCCGGAAGAGGATATCACCGAGATCACCGCGCTCCTCGAGCACGCCCCCGTGGACGAGATCTTGAAGCTCGCCGATGGATCGATCCGGCTGAACCCGACCTTCGGGGAGTTCAGCATGGGTGTCGGCGGAGCCGATGCCGACATCATCCTGGGCAGCACGCTCCTCGAGATCAAGACCACCAAGAACCCGTCGGTCGGCAAGCGGGAGCTTCGCCAACTCATCGGGTACAAGCTCCTCTCAGACGAGCACGCGGAGAACAGTGGCAACGGCCAGAGGATCACGCGGATCGGGATCTACTTCGCCCGGCAGGGCCACCTGTGGGAACAGGCCGTGGAGATCGATCCCTCGTCGGATGCCTACGGGCACGCCCTGAACGTGCTGCTCGCCGGACCGAAATGACCTGCACACCTCCAAATCGTCTTCATGGTGGCTCGGTCACGCCCGTCCGCGGTGGGCATCGCTCGGCGCGAGCCGACCGGCCGCTCGAGGTTGGCCCGCTGGTTTGGGGGAGAGCCCCTGACCCCTCGGTTGACTGATGAGCGGCAGGTCTCAGCGCGAGGTAAGTTCGCATGCCTGTGGGAGCCTGGATCGGCCACCCGGATCTGGGGCATCCCGGAGCTGGCAGGCGATGCCCGCCGACACGGCCACGAACACGTTGACCGCGAGTAGGCCCGCGACGACCAGGGCGTTGAGCGAGACGTCGCCCATGCTGGACCAGCCGAGGATCACGATGTTGAGTTGGCCGTGGATGACCACCGCAGCGAGGATCCCGATGCGTCGGACGACGTAGGCCTGGAGAAGACCGAAGAGCGTGGCAGCCAGCACGTACACCGGATCCCCGTACGACAGGTGCACGACCCCGAAGGCCAGCGCTTGCACCACGCTTGCCACCACGATGCCGAGAGCAGAGGTGAGCAGACTTAGCAAGACCCCCCGGAACAGCAACTCCTCGGCGATCGCACCGGTCATCGAGAGCCCGATGAGCAGCCAGGGGTCCACCTGCGACCACAGGCCAGAGCTCGTGTCCACCGTCGCCTGGAACGGCGCGGACAGAAGGCCAAACCCGATGGCGACCACGCCCGCGAGCAAGACGGTGATCGAGGCACCACGGCTGATCTCGCACGTGCGGATCGAGGCGCTGGACCTTGGGGCCCGATTCCGGGGTGAGCGCCCCAACAGGCCCCATGCCACCACAGCCGGGATGCCGGCCAGCCAGAGGAAGCGTAACAGCTTGCCATCCAGCTCGTTCGACGAGAGTGTCGGCGTCGGGCCTGTCGCGAACAGGTCCGGCACCGACGCGAGGTTCACCCAGAGCATGACGACCAGGGGGACCGAGGCCACCGCCAGCGCCAGGGCCTCGTACCGCTTCTCGCGGGACGCCGAGGCCCACAGAAGACCCGCGGCCGGGGCAAGGATGACGGCGATGACGAGGCCAGCCGAGAGCACGAGGACACACCAGGGAACTAGCTATCCCCCGTCCCCAGTGGGCGGGGGAGACAGCTTGTGCTGGCAGCGCTTGGCGCCCTGGGCCAGGCTGCTCTCGAGCTCGATCTGAGCATCTGGCAGGGCCGCGCGCTGGATGCCCTCGTCCAGGCACCGGCAGAGCGCGTCCGGGTTGTCCTTCGCGACTTGAAGGAAGGGGCAGTTGCGTTGCACGAGGACGAGCTCGTCGCCATCGCGCTCGAGGTGGGCCTCGAAGCCGAGGTCGTTGTAGAGGTCGACCAACGCGTCCAGGCGCTCCTCAAGGTTCTCTTTGCGCGCGATCGGCGTGGCCAGCTCCCGGGCGATGGCGTCCAAGTACGTCTCCAGGGCCTCCTGGCCCTCGCGGGCCACGATCGTCTCGACCAGCGATGAGAGCAGGAGCCTGTAGTCCCGCGGGAAGGCCTCCCATCCGGCCTCGGTGAGCGAGTACACCTTCTTGGGCCGGCCCGGCCCCTCGACGACCTCCTCGGAGGTGACCAGGTCCTCAGACATCAAGCGCTCCAGGTGACGGTAGGCCGCGCTCGTGTCCACGCCCACCGCTTCCCCCACGTCCTTGGCCTGCAGGGGGCCATCGCGTAGCAGGGCCATGACCTCGCGCGCGGTTCCCTTCACAGTCATCAAGGGCCATAGCTCCTCAAAAGGTTATAGTGCTTTTGCTGTCAATAAACTAAATATACTCTGAGGTGCCATGGGGGACCATGGAAGCGAACGGGGACGCGCCCCCGCCACGAGCCCACGCCGCCGGACCCAACGGCTCGGCGCGACACGCCATCACCGAGCGCACCCAAGCAACCCCCCGTGGCGGGGGCACCCCCCTCCGCCTCCACGCCGAGGCGGAGGCCGCCGTCAAGACCCTTCTCGAGACGATCGGGGAAGACCCCACCCGCGAGGGTCTCAAGGACACGCCCAAGCGCGTGGTCAACGCCCTGCTCGAGCTCACCCAAGGCTACGAGCAGGACCCAAGCGAGATCCTCTCCACTGTCTTCGAGGAACCCTACGACGACATCGTCCTCGTCCGAGACATCCCCTTCCACAGCCTCTGCGAGCACCACCTGCTCCCCGTCCACGGGAGCGCCACGGTCGCCTACCTCCCCCAAGGTGGCGTGGTGGGGCTGAGCAAGATCAGCCGCCTGGTCCAGGCCTTCGCCCGCCGCCTGCAGATCCAGGAACGCATGACCCAGCAGATCGCCCACGCCCTCGACGACCACCTCTCCCCCCGAGGCGTCGCCGTCCTGATCGAGGCCGAGCACGCCTGCATGGGCATGCGCGGGGTGTCCACCCCGGCCACCATGGTCACGACCGAGTTCCTCGGCACCTTCACCGAACCCCAAGAACGCGCCCGGTTCCTCTCCCAAGCACACCGCGGACCCACGGGGGCCCCCTAGATGCAGGGACCCCGGACCTCGCCCGTCCACCCGCAGACAGGCGATTCAGAGGAACGAGACGCTCACCTCCCACTGGACGACGAGGTCGCCATCGTCACCGGTGCGGGCCGGCGGATCGGCCGGGCCATCGCCGCCCACCTCGCCCTGGCCGGTGCCGACGTCGTGGTCCACCACCGCACCTCGACCAGCGCCGCCGAGGCCACCGCCCAGGACATCGCGCGTCTCGGCCAACGGGCCTGGACCCTGCACGGGGACCTCTCCCACCGGCGCGATGCAGAGGACCTCATCCACAACGCGACAGAGGCCGCCGGCCAACCCCCAACCCTCCTCGTGAACAACGCCAGTTGCTTCCCGCAGGGCACCCTGGACGAGCTCACCCTCGACGACTTCCTCTCCACCATGCAGGTCAACGCGTGGGCACCGCTGGCCCTCACCCGCGCACTGTCGGCGGGGATCGACCGGGGCGCCGTCGTCAACCTCCTGGACGCCCGGGTCGGCCACCCCGACCGGACAAGCACAGCCTACGCGCTGAGCAAGGACGTCCTGGCCAGCCTGACCCGGTTGATGGCCATCGAGTTCGCTCCCCGACTGCGCGTGAACGCGGTGGCCCCAGGCCCGATCCTGCCCCCATCGGGTGGCTCCCGGGAACGATTCGATCAGATCGCCCGGGCCACGCCGCTTGGATGGCACGGCGAACCCGAGGACGTCGCCCAGGCGGTCGTCCACCTGCTGGCCGCCCCCTACACCACCGGCGCCATCCTCCCCGTCAGCGGCGGCCAGCATCTCCTCCCGGGGGTGCACCCTCGTGGATAGGATCTACATCCGCGACCTGCGCGCCCGCTGCAT
>CAYXGD010000074.1:0-1116 GCA_964464425.1 uncultured Thermoplasmatales archaeon | reverse complement strand
ACCGTCGGGGTCGACATCACGCGTGGGAGGGCCGCGCCGTGAACATCGCCTACGTCGGCGTCGGCGCCAGCATCGAGCCCGAGTGGAACATCCTGCGCGCGGTGGACCTGATGACCCGGCTCACCACCGTGACCGGCACCTCCACCTTCTACCGGACCCCCGCCCTGGACCGGCCAGACGATCCCGACTTCGTCAACGGCGCCCTCCAGGTCAACACCCCGCTGAGCCCAGCCGCGTTCAAGGCCACCGTGCTCCGCCTGCTCGAACGGTGGGCCGGCCGCACCCGCTCCCAGGATCCGTATGCCCCCAGGGTCCTGGACCTCGACCTCCTCGTCCACGCAGACAACGTCATCGACGAGCCCGGGTTCCAGTTGCCCGACCCCGACATCCGCACCCGACGGTTCGTCGCCCAGCCCCTCTTCGAACTCGCCCCGAGCCTCGTCCTCCCCGACACCGAGACACCCCTGATCGGGATCCTGGCCGACCTGCCGGCATCCCCCATGACGCCGCTGGACGGGTTCACCCGCGAGCTCTGCTCCCACCTCTGCACCCCCTCCCAACCCGAGACCCGAGACACCGCCAAGGACGTGCCCCCATGCAAGACACCACGACCGTGCTGGACCACTACGCCCCGACGCCGACCACGTACGCCATCGAACTCGCCAAGCCCGGCGGGTTCACCTTCGAGGCCGGCCAGCACTTGATGCTCCAACTCGACACGGACGAGGGCCCGGACGATCGGTTCCTCTCCATGGCCTCCGGGCCCGACCGCGAGCGCGTCACGTTCGCGGTGCGCCTCTCGGACAGCGCGTTCAAGCAAGCCTTCCAGGCGCTGAACACGGGCGACGAGGTCAGCCTGATGGGCCCGATGGGCCGCTTCACCCTGGACCCCGACCACCCCGCGGTCATGATCAGCGGCGGCATCGGCATCACCCCGCTCCTCAGCATGTTCGAGCACGCCGCCGAAAACGGGCACGACCATCCGATCCACCTCCTCTTCGGCAACCGCGACCCCACCGAGATCGTGTTCCGGCGCACCCTGGACGCCCTGGCAGGCAAACACGCCGGCCTGGCCGTCACGTACACCGTCGACGAACCCGACACCGACCCAACCAC
>CAYXGD010000073.1:5812-9016 GCA_964464425.1 uncultured Thermoplasmatales archaeon | reverse complement strand
CCTCGACCGTGTCCTGGGTGATGAAGAAGTGGACGTGGACATCCTTGTCCTGGCCACGGCGGTGGACCCGGTCCATGGCTTGACGCATGACCGACGGGTTCCAGACCAGGTCCAGGAAGATCACGTGCCGGGCGGCGGTCAGGGTGATCGCCTGGCCGGCGGCGTTGACCTGGCCGATGAAGAGGTGGCAGTCGTCGTCGTGCTGGAAGGTGTCGACCGCCTGCTTGCGCTGCCGGTCGTTGCTCGACCCGGTCAGGATGGCCGGGTTGTGGTCCGAGAACTCCTCCTTGAGCGTCTTGAGCCCGGAGAGGAAGAAGCCGAAGATGACGACCTTCTCGCCCTTCTCGAGGAGCTTGCGGATGTAGGGGAGGACCTCGTCGAGCTTGCCGTTGACCGCCAGCTGACGCAGCCGGTTGAGCTGTTGGAGGCTGCCCAGGGCGTCGGTGTCGGCCCGCTGCTCCTGGGCGTACTGGGCCTCCTCCTCGCCGTACTCCCGGGCCCAGGCCGGCGAGAGGTCGACCATGTGGACGTGGGTGTCCTTGTCGGGCAGGTGGTGGAAGATATCGGCTTTCACGCGGCGGATCATCACGTTGTCGAGGTACTCGTGGAGCCGCTCCACGACGGACTCGCGGACCTCGGCCGTGCCGCGTTCCCAGGGCCGCTCGAAGCGGCGCCGGAACCAACGGGCGTCCTCCCACTCCTCGGGATGGACGAAGTAGAGCAGGCTCCGGAGCTCGCCGGGGTTGTTCATCAGCGGGGTGCCGGTGAGCAGGACCCGGCGTTCGATGGGAAGGATCAGCTCGCGGGCCAGCTCGACGCGGCGGGTGCGCCGGTTGCGCAGGTAGTGGGCCTCGTCGAGGATGGCCAGGTCCCAGTCCAGGTTCTTGATGACGTCCTGGAACCGGGCCATGCCGTCGTAGCTGACGATGACGTAGTCCTTCGGGTTGTTCTTGAGCTCGCGCTCGGCGTCGACAGCGCTCTCGCCGGGGCTCAGGATGCGGTGCTCGGCCGTGGTCCACTTCTCGATCTCCTGGCGCCAGACCTGGCGAGCGTTGCTCGGGCAGACCACCAGGGTGGGACCGTCGAGGTACTGGGCCGCCGCGATGCTGGTCAGGGTCTTGCCCAGCCCCATCTCGTCGCCGACCACGCACTCGTAGTCGCGAGCCAGGATGTAGGCCGCGCCCCGGACCTGGTGGGCGTCCAGGACCGTGTGGGCCTGGAGGCCGGGGACGGGCGCGGGCAGCTCCCAGTCGGTGACCGGGTCGCGCTGGGTGGGCCGGCCGGGCCCCTCGTCCTCGGGCATGTCGGGGCTCCAGGATTCGTAGTCCCGTTTGCGACCGTCGAGGCGACGGGTGACCAGCTCGACGCCGCGGTCGCGCAGCTGCTCGACGAGCTCGACGGCGTCGTCCCGGGGGACCAGCCATTGGTCCTGGTGGCGTTCGCCGACCTCGTCGAAGCTCTCGCCCAGCATCTTGACGTAGGCCATGCTGGCCTGGATGATCTGGAACCGGCACGGGTTGGCGACCATGTCCTTGGCCACCTTGGGCCGGACCTGCTCGCCGGTGTCGGTGGCCTCGCCGGTGGCCTCCTCGAAGAGCTCGGGATCGTAGACGCACTCGGCGCCCTGCTGGGCCAGCTGGGCGATGGTCTTGTTGTACGCCGGTGGGCCCAGGAGCAGGAGCTCGGTGCCCTGGTACCAGGCCTGCTGGGCGTTCTCGATGAGCATCTGGGTGAGCCACTGGTCCTCGTCGTAGTCCTCGAGGAGGACCAGGACGTCCCCGCCGGCTTGCTCCTGGAAGTGACGGAGCTGGGTGCTGGCTTGGTCGCCCTGGCGGATCCAGAGCGCGGGGCGCTCGAGGTCGGCCAGGACCTTGTGCGAGCGTGAGAGGCGGTAGATGCCGCTCTTGTAGATGTCGACCTGGTCGGTCTCCCGCCAGCGCCCTTCCTTGAGGAGCGTCTTCTCCTCGCGGGAGAGGTCCGGGGGGACGTGGGCTTCGACGGAGAAGTCGCCGGCCGAGAGCCAGACGGGCTGGCCGTCTTGGGCGCCGTCGACGGGCTCGCCGCCGTCCCGGATGACCAGGAAGCGGCCGGTGGCGTCCCGTGTGATCTCGGGTCGGCGCAGCAGCTCCTGTTCCCGTTCGGGGGAGAGCTCGGAGCGAGCCAGGAACTGCATCTCCCTTGTCTCAGGGAGGGCTACTTTTTAAAGTATATGGCATGCGCCTGGTCCAGGCGGGTCCCAGCGGGGCTTGGGAGCCCCGAAGGCCCGGATCCCGGGGGTCACAGCGCCAGGAGGCCCATGTCCCAGAGCAGCTTGGCCATCAGGGCCAGGATGATGATCACGAACAGGGGCTTGATCCAGCGGCTCCCGTGGGCGATGGCGAACCGGGAACCGGCGTGGGCGCCGACCAGCATGGCCAAGAGCATCGGGAGCCCGGCGATGACGTCGACCTGGCCGCTGTACCAGAAGACGGCCAGGGCGGCGACGTTGCTGGTGAAGTTCATCACGCGACCGTGACCGGCGGCCGTGAGGAAATCGAAGCCGAGCACGCCGATGTAGGCGAAGATCAGGAAGCTACCCGTCCCGGGCCCCAGGAACCCATCGTAGAACCCGATCACCGCCGTAAGGACGATCGCCAGGGCCAGGGTCCCTGGGGTCAACCCCTCGAAGCGATCCTCCTCGCCGAAATCCTTCTGGAGGAGGACGTAGACCGTGATGCCGGCCATCAGGACCAGGACCAAGCCCTTGATGACACCGGGGTCGACGAGCTGGACGCCGGCCACGCCCAGGGCCGCCCCGATGGCTGCGGCGGGCACCAGCCACATCGAGACCCTCAGCGAGACGGTCCCGGCCCGGATGTAGGTCGCCGTGGCCGTCAAGCTGGCACCGGTGGCCGCTAGCTTGTTGGTACCAAGGGCCAGGTGCGGTGGTAACCCGGCGAGGAGGAGAGCGGGGATGCTGATCGCGCCGCCGCCACCGACCTGGCTGTCGATGAAGGCGGCCACGAACCCGGCGACGGCGAGGAAGGCCACGATCAGCCAGTCGACGGCCACGCCGCGGCCACGGACGACCGGTTCTTAAGCGTGGTGGGGTGCTTGCGGTCCCGTGGACGCGCTGATCTGCATCGACTGCGGGACCGAGCACGGCCCCGAGGTCGCCATCTGCTCTTGCGGCGGTGCCCTCGATCACGCCGGCGGGCTCTCGGC
>CAYXGD010000073.1:0-5802 GCA_964464425.1 uncultured Thermoplasmatales archaeon | reverse complement strand
AAGGTCAGGACCCGGGCCTGTGGCGCTACGCCGGGACCCTCGAGGTCCCCCGGGAGCATGCGGTCAGCCTGGGCGAGGGAACCACGCCCCTGGTCCACGACGACCAGCTGGGCGCCAGGTTCAAGCTCGAGTACCTGAACCCGACCGGCTCGTTCAAGGACCGCGGGGCCTGCGTCACCGTCTCGGCAGCCCGCGCCGTGGGCGCCTCACGGGTCGTCGAGGACTCCTCGGGCAACGCCGGTGCGGCCTGCGCGGCCTACGCAGGCCAGGCCGGGCTCGGGTGCACCATCTTCTCGCCCACCTCGATCACCCAGCCCAAGCGGGAGCGCATCGAGACCCTGGGCGCCGAGCTCCAGGTCGTCCAGGGCAAGCGCAGCGAGGTGACCCAGGCGGCCGTCGACGCCGCCGACCAGCCCGGGACGTACTACGCCAACCACACCTACCCGCCCCACTTCCTCGACGGGTGCTCGACGATCGCCTACGAGCTGGCCCAGGACCCAGCCGGCCTGCCCGACGTGCTGATCACGCCGTGCGCCATGGGCTCGGTCCTCTTGGGAACGTTCCGCGGGTTCGAGCGCCTGGCCGCTGGCGGGGTCATCGACCCCGGCGAGATCCCCCGGCTGGTGGCGGTCCAGGCCCAGGGGTTCGACCCGGTCGTGCGCGCCCTGGGAGGCAAGACGGGTCCCGGCGAGAACACGCTGGCAGACGGCCTGCTGATCCCGGACCCGCCCCGTCTCGACCAGCTCGTGCAGGCCGTCCAAGCCACCGGCGGGACCGCCCTGGCCGTCGACGAGGCCACCACCCGGCACGCCATGCACAGGCTCCACCAGCGCGGCCTGCTGGCCGAGCCCTCCTCGGCGGTCACGCTGGCCGCCCTCCAGGAGCTCTACGGGACCGGCTGGCTGGAAGAGGGGGAGGCGGCCACCCTGGTGCTCACCGGGCGCTGGACGCCGGGCTGAGGTCACCGGCCGGCTGAGGAGAGGAGGTGCACCCCGAACCATCGCTTCCCGTCGTACCAGCTCTGCGTCCGGCGCAAGCCCGCCTCGTCGAGAAGGTCGTCGATCAAAGGTTCGGTGTACTTGTACGAGTGCTCGGTATGCAGCCGCTCGCCGGCCTCGAAGGTCACGTCCAGGTCCAGGGCGTCGATGTGGACCGTCTTGTCCTGCTGGCTCTCCAGGTACATCTCGATCCGGTGCTCGTCGTCGTTGTAGAGTGCCACGAACTCGAAGGTCTCCTCGTCGAAGGTGGCGCCCAGCTCCCGGTTCATCCGGGTGAGCAGGTTGGTGGCGAAGGCCTTGGTGACCCCCTGGGGGTCGTCGTAGGCCTCCAACAGGATCTCCTCGTCCTTGGCCATGTCCGTGCCCAACAGGAAGCGGTCCTCGGGTCCCATCACCTCGGCGATGCGGGTCAGCAGGTCGAGCTGGTCCTCGAGCTCGAAGTTCCCGATGCTGGAGCCGATGAAGAGGATCAGGCAGGGGGGACCGTCCCGGTCCTGCAGCTTGGCCAGGCCGTCCTCGTAACCGCCGACGACCGGGCGGATGGTCAGTTCGTCGGGGAACGCCTCGAGCAGCTGCTGGCGGGCCATCTCGATGGCTGCCTGGCTGATGTCGATGGGGCAGTAGGTCGTCGGGCCCTGCCGGTGGACCGCTGCCTGGAGGATCAACCGGGTCTTGGCCGCGCTCCCGGCGCCCAGCTCGACGATCTCGACCGGTGTCGGGCACGCCTCGATGATGCCCTCAGCGTGGGTCTCGAACAGCGCCCGCTCGGTTCGGGTCAGGTAGTAGGCATCGAGCTCCGTGATCTGCTCGAAGAGCTCGGAGCCTCGGGGGTCGTAGAGCCACCGAGGCGGGATCGCCTTCTGCTCCTGGGTGAGGCCCTGGCGCACGTCCTCGACGAACTCTGGGTCGGCGGTCACGGTCCCGGGCCCGGTCACCGGTCGCCCCCCTCAGCCAGCCGGAACCCGGCGAAGATCTGCTGGTGGTCGGGCTGGTGCCAGTTCCGGAACGTCCCGGTCGCGCAGGCGGGCCAGGTCGCCCAGGAGCCCCCCCGGAGGACCTGGTAGCCGCTGTCGAGGTGGATCTTGGCGTACTCCTCGTAGGGGAAGGCCTCGAAGCCGGGGTACCCGGTGAAGACCGAAGTGGTCCACTCCCACACATCGCCGACCATCTGGTGGCAGCCGACCGGGGAGGTCCCGTCCGGGTAGCTGCCCACGGGTGCCGGCCCGAACAGGCGCTGGCCCAGGTTGGCCTTGGCCGGGGTCCACCCCTCGTCGCCCCACGGGTAGGTCGTCTTGACCCCGGTCTCCGGATCGTAGGTGGCCGCCAGCTCCCACTCTGCCTCGGTGGGCAGGCGCTTGCCGGCCCAGCTCGCGTAGGCCTCGGCCTCGTAGTACGAGACGTGGGTCACCGGCTGGCCCTCGGGCAGCTCGAGCCACCGGTCGTACTCCCGGACGTGCCAGGCGCCGTCGCGCTTGCGCCAGAAGCGTGGGTGATCGAGCCCCATGGCTTGGGCGATGATCCAGCCATCCTCGCTCCAGTGCGCCTCTTGCTCGTACCCGTCATCCTCGATGAAGGCCAGGTACTCGGCGTTGGTCACCGGGGCCCGGGCGATGGCGAAGCTGTCGACCTCGACCAGGTGCTGGGGCCGCTCGTTGTCGTAGTGGCCCACGCGCTCGTCGGTGCCCATCGGGAACGTCGTGGCAGGGATGTCCACCATGCCCTCGACGGTGGCCCGAGGCTCGGGTTTGGCCTCCCGGATCGGCGGCCGGTAGGGCTCCAAGGGGGTCAGGTGGTCCTCCTCGGTCGCCGGTCCTTGGGGATCGGTCTCCATGAGCTGGAGCGTGATCAGCATGCTTTCCTGGTGCTGCTGCTCGTGCCGGATGATCATGTCGTGGACGAAGCCGTCCTCGGTGAGCTCGCGCTCGTCCAGGTCGATCCGGTCCAGGACATCCAGGCTGGTCTTGCGCACGCGGCCGAGGTACGCGAGGAGCTCCTGCTGGGTGGGCAGCTCCATCGAGCCCCGCTCGGAGCGGGGGTGGTGGATAGGGTCGAAGGCCTCGGACAGGTCGTCGTAACCGACCGTCGGGCCGTCCAGCGCGTCGACGAGCCAGAGCTCCTCGAACGCGCCGATGTGGCCAAGGTCCCAGGCGACGGTGCCCATGACCGGGGCAGGCTGGGTCGTGAAGGCGTCGTGGGACAGCGGCTCGAGCAGCTCCAACGTCCGCTGTCGGACAGCCTCGAGCCGGTCCCGGAGCTCCCGCTTGAGCGGACGGTGGCGTTCGGCGTCGGTCTGACCGGGTGGTGACATCTGGGATACCTCGGGCTGTGAGCTACCCAAGAGTTCGTTTGGGATAAATCAATCGTTCGTGCATATGCGAACGCTCTGGGGGTCGCCGACGCCTTCCCCGGCCCCTGGCGGCCGCTTGCATCTCAGCAAGGACCGGGTTCTGGTGGTAAGTAGCTTGCCTCACAGGGAGCCGTCACACCTCCGACCCGGCGACACGTTGCCGCAAGCTGAGGTACCTCTCGACGGGTTCTTAAGGTGGGGCCGACGCACCTTGACCGATGGCTGAGGCCTCGCTCCCGGCGGATGGCGGAGCCGACGCCTCGGGCATCCCTGATCCTCGGGGGTCTCAGACGACAGAGGGATCCACCGAGGTGGCCCGCCTGCGTCGCGTCCTCCGGCTCCACAACGCCATCAACCGTGCGCTGCTGCAGGCCGACGACGAGGCGGAGCTGTTCGACCAGGTCTGCGAGACGGTTCTCGACGTCGGCGGCTACCGCCTGGTCTGGATCGGCCGGGTGGAGCACGACGAGGCACGCAGCATCAGCCCGGTGGCCCAGGCTGGCTACGAGGAAGGGTACCTGGGACGCGCCCGCATCACCTGGGCCGATGAACCGAGGGGCCACGGTCCCAGCGGTCGGGCCGCCCGATCGGGTCAGCCCCAGATCGCCCAGGACATCCTCGACGATCCCACCTTCGAGCCCTGGCGGGAGGAGGCCCTGGAGCGTGGGTACGCCAGTTCGGCAGCGATCCCCGTCCCGGTCGAGGGTGAGACCGAGCTCCTGCTTCACCTCTACGCGGAGGCTCCCGATGCCTTCCAACCCACCGAGCTGAGCCTGCTGGCCGATGTCGGCGTGGATCTCGGCCGAGGTCTCTTGGCCATCCGGGACCGGCAGGCCAGGGCCAAGGCCGAGGCAGAGGCCCGCCGGTGGGGTCACGCCTTCGAGCACGCCAGCTGGGGCATGGCGCTGAGCCGGGTGGACTCGGACACCTTCGAGCGGGTCAACCCTGCCTTCGCCCGGATGCATGGCTACCAGCGCGAGGAGCTCGAGGGCCTGCCGATCGAGACGGTCTTCGCAGACGGGGAGTGGGAACGCGTCCAGCCCGTCGTCGACGAGGCCTCCGAGGCCGGGGAAGCCCTCTTCGAGGCCGACCATGTCCAGAAGGACGGGACCCCGTTCCCGGCCCGGGTCCACGTCGCGATCGTCGGCGACGAGGATGACCGACCAGCCTATCGGATCGCCAGCGTGGAGGACATCTCCGAGCAGGAGGAGGTCCAGGCGCAGCTCAAGCAGCGCGCCGAGGAGCTCACCCGGACCAACGCCGAGCTTGAACGCTTCGCGTTCGTGGCCTCCCACGACCTCAAGGAGCCCGTCCGGACGATCAACAGCTTCGCCCAGCTGCTGGAGCGCCAAGCTGGCGACGATCTGGATCCCATGTCCCAGGAGTCGTTGCGGTTCATCCTGGAGGCCGCCCAGCGACTCTACAGCCTCATCCAGGACCTCCTGGAGTACAGCGGGGGCCGTCACCGCCCCTTGCGGCTCGAACGGATCGACCTGGACGACCTCATCGACCAGGTCCAGGTCCGCCTGCGCGACAAGATCCAAGAGACCCGGGCCGTCGTCCTCGCAGAGGAGCTCCCCATCGTCCAAGCCGACCGCACCGCCCTGGGCCAGGCCATCGAGCAACTGGTGGACAACGCTCTACGGTACAGCGGGGATCAGCCGCCCCTGGTCCACATCTGGGCCAGGGAACACCCGGATCGGTGGGAGCTGATCGTCCGTGACGAAGGGATCGGCATCCGTGAGGAGGATCAGGAGCGCATCTTCGACCTGTTCAGCCGGCCGGACCGGAAGACCGCTGCCAGCGGGTCCGGTATGGGGTTGGCCATCGTCCGCAGCGCCGTCCGGCGTCATGGGGGCGAGGTCTGGGTGGAGTCGGTCCCTGGCGAGGGCTCGACCTTCCACATCGAGATCCCCGACGAGCCGTCCCGGTCGGTAGCCCCTGCCGCGGCCGAGGTGACCGGTGCAGACGCCGACGACGCGCCGCCTAGAGCTCCTTCTCCATGATCCACTCGACGTGGTCCATGTCGATCTCCTCGTAGGCCTCCTTGACCTCAGGGAGCCACGAGAGGACGCTGACGCGGTAGTAGGGGAGGTCTTTGCCCCGGAACCACGCCTCGGCAGCCTCTACGAGCTGGCGGCCGATGCCCTGGCCGCGGTGGGTCTCCTCGACGAAGTGCCCGAACAGGCGGCCGTGCTTGGAGACCTTGAACACCGGGTGGCCGCCGGTCACGCGACATTCGATCACGCCGACCAACTGGTCGCCGGTATCCGCGACGAAGAGGACGGCATGCTCGCTGTCGAGCATCCGGTTGAGGAAGTAATCTCGCCACTTCTTGTAGGCGCCTTCCCGGGCATCGTAGCGAGGGTCCTGGGGGGACAGGAACCCTACGAACCCCTTCCAGAGCTCGACGATCCCGTCCACGTCCTCGGCGCGCGCGGGTCGGACCTCGACGTC
>CAYXGD010000072.1:0-9156 GCA_964464425.1 uncultured Thermoplasmatales archaeon | reverse complement strand
CACCCGGTGGTCACCGCCATCACGGGCGCCACCGACGAACTCGTCGTCGAGATCAGCAACGACGGGTACCAACCCCTGCGCGAAGGGACCCTCCAGCTCGGGGACCGCACCGTCGATCTTCCCGAGATCGGCGCTGGCAACACGACCACCATCACGGTGACCGGCGCCTTCCAGCCCGGCGAGGTCGATGCCGAGCTGACCTACCAGAAGCGCGTCAAGCACGCCCCTTGGGGCGCCACCACGCTGGACGTGAGCCTGGTCGAGCAGGGCGACCGGCTGGTCGGTCAACTGGGTAACACCGGCCAGGCCCTGGACGCTGCGAGCACCGAGGATCCCAGCGAAGCCGTACCGATCCCCGCGCTGGCTCCGCTGGTCGCGCTGCTCGCCGCCGCCGGCCTGGTGGTACGCCAGCGACGGGGCTAGCCCGTCGGCGGGCCCTCGCCGGCGAGAACCATCCAGGGCGACGCTGGCACGGCGTCACCTTCATGACCCATGACGCCTATCATGCCACGATTTACCATGGATGGTGTCGGCACCCTGCACGTGGCCAAACGCAAGCGCGGCGGTTGGAAGGTCCTCTGCGAAGGGGATGCGGTCGCCGCCAGCGAGCACGAGACCAAGGAGGCCGCCATCGCATCGGCCAAGGCCCTGGCCGAGCAGCGACCCGGCAGCTTGGTCAAGGTCCACCGCGAGGACAACACGGTCGAAGCCGTGATCCCGTTCTCCGAGGCCGTCGAGATCCCGAGCTAAGGGTCACGCGCAACCGTTCGTTCGTGAGGGTCTGTTCGGGTCGGGGCGCCGGCAAGACCGTCCGTCACCGCGGTGCTGTGGGCGGGGTGTCACCGCGGTTCATCGCCTCTGACGCTCTTCTTCAACGGTTGTAGGCTCTCTAGGTTCGACCACGGCGGAGCGGCCGGTAGGGTGTCCCTCACCCGCCGTGACAAGCCAGATGTGATGGTGAACCACCCGGACGCTACCCTCGTTGCCGACCCCGAAGAACGTCCCTCTGATCGCGAACGCCGTCCTCGGGCTGGTCCTGCTCGGCTGCATCCTGCTGCTGTTCGGGGCCCCCGTCGAGGACGTGCTATCGATCACGCACAACCCGGTCAACCGGGTCGTCGTGGTCACCTTCGCCATGTCCCTCGTGGGCATCGGGGCGCTGTCCTTCGCGATCCACCTCCTGCTGCACCGCAACAAGCAACTGGAGCAGGAGCTGGCCGAGATGCGTGAGCTCGTCGAAGCCGAGCACCAGCGCACCACGGCCCTGCTGGCCACCGCCGACGGCCTGGAAGCCCGGGTCGAGGGCGCCCTCGACGATCTCGAGAAGGAGATGGCCGAGGAGCGCGCCCGGCTGCGCCGGCACGTCAGGACCTACGTGGGCTCGGCGACCAAGGAGGCCGGAACGTGAACCAGGGACCCGACACCCAGGACGCGCTGGTCTCCGCGATGACCAGCGGTGCCGGCCTGCCGGTGCTCTCCATCTTGGACGAGTACCTCACCGCCCGCTCCGATGGCCGAGCCGACGAGGCGCTCGAGGCCCATACCCTCGAGCACGTCCTCGACGAGGTCGACGCTTGGATCGAGCAAGCGACCGAGCGCATCCAGACCCGGCTGGCCGGGTGCGATGCCGGCCCCCTGGTCGCCCGCATGGACGACCACCTGACCCGCGTGACATCGGCCCGTCGCCAGGCCCTGGACGACATCCTCGCCAAGGCCGACCGAGGCTCCCGCCAGGCCGCCTGGGCCCAGCTCGAGGCCGAGTTCCTCCGGTTGCACACCCTGCGTGACGAGCTCGCCCAGCTCCACAGGGCCGCCCGACGCCTCCAGGAGGTCGCCGAGCTCATCGTCGACATCCCGCAGGACGACGAGGGCCAGGCCGCCCTGGACACGTTGGCCGAGAAGGAGGCCCTGGCCGCCACGCATCCCACGCCCAGCGACTGGGCCAAGGCCGCCAAGGAGCTCGAGGGTCACTGCCTGGAGCACGTCCGGTTCGAGACGCCCGAGGCCGCCGATGAGCCAGCGCCCGACACAGCCACCGAGACCGACCAGGGCGAGGCCAAGGACGACCTCGAGGATCTGGAGATCACGTGGCTCCCCGGGCAAGCGACGTCCAACGGCCACGATGGCCAGAACGGTCACAACGGTCACGACGGCCGCAGCAGCCATCACGGGAACAACGGGAACAACGGCCAGAACGGCGGCGCCCACACGACCCTGCAGGAGGCCCGGGGTCGGACCGTCGAGGCCGGTCAGCCCAGCAAGCCCCAGGGCGCCTCCCCGCTCCAGCGGTTCATGCGTCAGCGCTCGGACACGCCTACCGGCCAGGGCGAGGCCGTGGCCGGCCGCGACGTCCTGCAAGCCTGGCGCAAGCGCTTCCCCGAGGCCGACCGACGGACCCTCAACGACCGGATGCGCCACGGCCCCCTCTGGGCCCCGATCGCGGATGGCACCGTCCCGGCCCCCAGCGGCTCCAAGGAGGAGCTCCTGGAGCTGGCCCAGGAGGTCGAGATCGACCTGGTCGACATCGAGCTCCCGCGCATCCTGGCCCTGCCCACCGGCCGGCGCCCCGAGGACCTGCACGCCAGCCTGGCCGACCGCGCCGAGGCGATCACCCGCAAGGACCCCAAGCGCGTCGCCCGGGAGGCCTACCTCGACTACGTGGTCGGCAAGCTCCCCAAGCGCTACCGCGCCACCGCCGACGGCCTGGCCTTGATCGAGTCGATCAGCCACGCCCTCTGCAAGGACGAGCCTTGGGAGGCCAGCGACCACGACTTCGGCACCATCGTGGCCAACATGGTCGAGCGAGAGCTCGCCCGCACGCCCGCCATCGACATCCAGGAGCTGGCCACCAGCCTCATCGGCGACCGGCCGGAGGCCCTGGAGATCGTGGCCGAGGCCGCCGAACGCCTGGCCGAGCAAGACGACGACGTCTCGCTCCATCCAGACGGCATCATCGTCCGCGCGCTCGCCGAGCGCGAGGACCCCGACAAGCTCTACAAGCTGCGCGCCAGCCTCGAGGCTCGCCTCGGCAAGGCCCGCGCCAGCCAGCTCATCCGGACGCTCGTGACCACCGAGGGGGAACAACCATGACCAACGATCGAGACAAGCTCGTGCGCCTGTCGAACGACTGCCTGGTGATCATGTGCGGCCGCACCGGCCTGCGCCTGGGCGCCACCTTCCTGCAAGGCATCGACGCCGAGTACGGCCACTCGGCCGAAGGCATGTGGGAGATGGGTGAGCAACGCCTGGGCGAACGCCTGGAGCTGCGCAAATCCACCTTCTACGCCCCCCCCAAGCGCGGCGAGGAGGACGCCCTGCCGCCCTACCGCGCCGTGGCCATCGACCTGGACTCCAAAAGCGTCGACGAGGCCGGCATCGGCGACCGCCTGGTCGCCAAGCTCAACTACACCGGCGGCGGCGCCGAGATGCTCTGGCCCGAGGGCTACACCGAGGCCGAGAAGCTCAAGGACCAGATCAGCTCGGTCCTCCAGCAGGCCGGCGCCGACAGCGTCCGCAACTTCATCCTCTTCCACGGCACCAGCCACGGCACCGGCAGCGGCGTGGCCAGCTGGGTCGTCGATCACCTGCGGTCCAAGTACGGCCAGGACCGGGAGCAAGCCCGCAACCTGCTGACCTTCACGGTCACGCCCTCGGGCAACACCCGCGACGCGCTCCCCTACAAGGACGTCGAGGCCATCAGCGGGCCCAGCTACTACAACACGGTCCTCACCCTCAACACCCTGCTGGGTGTCCGACCCGGCCAGCCGCCGGTCCGCCCCGGCGCCTTCCGGACCATCGTCTCCACGATGGACAACCCGGCCGTGGCCCGCGTCTGGCGCGAGCAGACCGGCAACTACCCGAACTCCTCCAGCTACGAGGAGATCAACTGGCTGATGGCCCGGGCGGCCCTGAACATCACCAGCCCGCTACGCTTCGGGCCCACCGACCTGGGCAACGTGTTCGTGTACTTCTCGCGCACGCACGACGCGACCCTGACCACGCCGGTGATCAGCCCTGTGGTGCCCACCGGCGATGATGCGCCCTTCCAGCTCGCTTACGACGGGCTGTTCCACCAGCGCCTCTGCCAGCACGACGCCGAGGCGCCCGATCAGCTCTACTTCCTCTTCCGAGGTCCCGTGGACCGCGCCGGTCTCCGGCACGTCCACGACCTCCTCCACGACCGGTTCGGCAAGCAGACCGAGCTGTACTCCTGCGTGCCCGAACCCTGCCCCGGGATCCCGGTCGAGTTCGCCGCCCTGGTGCGCCCCGAGGGCGTACCACCGGCCCTGCGAGGCGTCATCGAGAACGCCCGCGAGAACCTGGAGATCGGGGCCCATCTGCGCGACTACGAGGGCTGGGGCTACAAGCCCGAGCTCCTACGCGACAACGTCGAGGCGCTCGACCAGCGCCTCACGCACGGCAACGTGCCCGAGAACGTCGAACCCGTCGAGGCCCCGGCCATCGACGAGATCGAAGCCGAGGTGTAGAACCATGGCACTCTCACTGGGGAACAAGAAGACAAGCGATACCGAGGCCGAAGCGCGCCTTCGCGCCCGCCTGGCAGACCTCGAAGGTCGGCTCGAGGACGGGCAGAAGATCCGCCAGCTCGAGAACCACATCCAGAACCTCAAGGAGCGCCACGAGGTCGAGCTCGACAAAGCTCGCCTCGAGGCCAAGCAAGAGGTCGAGGAGATCAAGGACAAGGCCACCGGCCGCATCAAGCAGGCCAAGAAGGCCATCAAGGGCCACAAGGCCCGCTACCAACGCCTGGTCGACGACCTCAAGCGGCTCGAGACCGCCGTCGGCCAGACCGCGGACCGTGCCCGCGGTCTCTCCGAGCGCGGCCTCGAGATGCGCCTTGTCAAGGATCGCGTCGGCCGCTCGGTCGACGAGGATCCCCGCGAGTTCCTCGCCGAGCTTGTCCGCTACCAGCAGGACCTGGCCGACCGGCTCACCCGGATCGAGGAGGCCCTGGGCGACGGGAAGCTCGGCACGACCGCCACCGACCTCGACCTGATCCAGCACCGCAGCAAGGAGCTGCTCTCCAACCCCGAGCTCAAGTCCAAGGCGCTCACCGTGGCCGAGAAGGCCCGCATGTTCGCCCAGGACCCCGGCAAGTCCCAGTACTACCGCGAGCTCCTGGTCCCCTACGCTCAAGCCATCCAGGGCGTGCTCGAGACCGAGACCCGAGCCAGCATCGTCTACGGTTGCCAGGAGGCCCTGGCCATCCTGGAGGAGGCCTTCCGGGACTCGCGCACCTTCCTGCTGCGCCGCTCCGGCAAGCTCGACGACCACGCCATCACGGCCGAGGTCACCATCGAGCGCCTCGAGGAACCCGCCGAGGACGCCCTTGGCCGCATGCGCACCATGCTGGAGACCGCCCGGGCCCTGGGTCCCGTGGACTTCTTCCAGAACATGGAGCAGGCCGTTGCCCGCCGGATCGAACGGGAGGAGAAGGGTGCCCGCGTGGCCGCCTGGATCCTCTCCGACGTCACGGTCACCGTCCTCGAGGACGAGACCGTCCGGAGCTGGCTGGAGACGCAGTAAGCTCAACCTGCTGTGCCCGGCCCCGTGCCGGACACAGGCATCGAACGACGCGAGACGGGCCGAGAGGACCTCGGCCCCACGGAGGCATCACGGCGCCGCCCCCCTGCCCGGGGCGGCGCCTCCCTCTGACCCTTGTTCCCCCCAAGCCGGGGGCCACCGGTCCCCGGCTCCCTCTCCATCTCGTAGCGGCCGAGCTCCGAGCCTCACCGCTCAACGGTCGTTGACCACAGCGGGATGTTTCGACAGGTCCGGAGTGGCTTTTTTAGGGGGTATCGTGTTCGGTCCCCTTACGGGTCCTCTCGGGCCTGTGAGGTGAGTCGAACATGAAGCTAGCACACATCGCTCTGGCGCTGGCGCTCGTCGGCATCCCCGGTGCCGCGATCGCCGGCCACGGCAACGGCAACGGTGGCGGACACGACACGTTCCCCGGTCTGCCCGACGCCGCGCTCTTCGGGATCTGCAACGCGTACGAGAACAACGAGAACGGCCGCGAGAACGGTCAGGCCGGCGAGGCCCCGCCGTTCTACTGGCTCGGCGAGCAGGCCGAAGAGAACGACCAGACGGTCGAGGAGTACTGCGAGGAGAACTCGGAGCACCCCGGCCAAGGCAACGGCTCGGCCAACCGGCCGTAAGCGTACGCCACCTTCTTCCAAACCCGGGGGCCTCCCCCCCGGTGACCTTCCGTCTATCTTCCTTCTGAATCACCTCCCAGCCTCAGGCATGTATCGTGAGCCTTCCTGATTTCGAAAGGTCCTGAGGAGGCTTCTTAACCCCTCTAACGTAGGACCAGGACAGCCCCGTTGGAGGCCCCGCCATGAAGACAAGCTACGCTGTCCTTGCTAGCCTGATGCTCTTGATCCCGATCGGCGTCTTCGCCGTGACGGCCCAGGAGTCCCAAGCCAACGTGCGTCCGACCGCGCTCGTCTCGGATCCCGCCGAGCCGACACCTGGTCAGAACGTCACGTTCGACGCCACCATCGAGAACAACGGATCGGCCGACGCCGCCACGTTCAACGTCACCTTCCTGATCGACGGCGAGCGCCTCGGCGAGAACATCACCGTCGACGGCCTGGCCGCCGGCGAGAACGTCACGGTCACCAGCGAGAACTGGACCGCCACCGAGGGTGAGCACACGGTCACCGTCGTCGCAGACAGCGCCGACGAGCTCACCGAGGAGACCGAGGAGGACAACGAGCTCTCCCAGACGCTCACCTTCCGCGCTGACCTGACCCCGACCGAAGCCGCCCACGCACCCGTGGACGCCTTCGAGGGTCAGAACGTGACCTTCGAGGCGACCGTCGAGAACAACGGGTCGGCCGACGCCGGCGGGTTCAACGTGACCTTCCTGGTCGACGGCGAGCAGGTCGGCGAGAACGTCACCGTCGACGGCTTGGCCGCCGGCGAGAACGTCACGGTCACCAGCGAGAACTGGACCGCCGTCGAGGGCGACCACGAGCTGACCATCCAGGTCGATAGCGGTTCGAACGTCACCGAGGCCAACGAGACCGACAACGAGCTCGTCCACGCCTTCGCCATCGAGCCCGACGAGCCCGACCTGATCGCAAGCGACCTCACCCACAGCCCGGAGGCGCCCTACGAGACCCAGGAGGTCACCCTGAGCGTCAACGTCACCAACGACGGCAACACCGCCGCTGAGGACGTCGTGGTGCGGTTCATGATCGACGGTCTCCGCGTCGGCGGGGACAAGACCATCGCCTCGCTGGGTCCCGGCGAGACCACCACCGTGACCAGCGACGCCTGGGAGTCCGTCGAGGGCGACCACGACGCCAGCGCCACCGCTGACCCCGAGGACGCGATCAACGAGACCGACGAGGCCAACAACACGGCCACCGACACGCTCACCGTCGAGCCCGACGAGCCCGATCTCGTCGTGACCGACATCAGCCCCGACCCGGCCGACCCCGAGGCGGGCCAGAACGTGACCTTCACGGCCACCGTCGAGAACCAGGGTCACACCGCCGCTGGCAACAGCACCCTGGTCTTCCAGGTCAACGGCACCCAGCTCGGCGAGCCGGTCAACGTCTCCGGGCTTGGACCCGGTGAGAGCGTCCAGGTCACCAGCGTGAACTGGACGGCGTCCAACGGCAGCCACCAGCTGGCCGCCATCGCCGACCACGGCGAGAACGTCACCGAGGCCAACGAGGAGAACAACGTGCGCACCGAGACCCTGGCCGTCGGTCAGGCCCCCAACCTGGTCGCCACGGATCTCCAGGCCAACGACACCGAGCCCGCGCCCGGTGGGAACGTGACCTTCACGGTCACCATCGAGAACGATGGCGAGCTCGACGCCGGCAGCTTCGTCGTGCAGTTCCTGGTCGACGGCGAGCAGGTCGGCGAGAACGTCACCATCGACGGCCTGGCCGCCGGCGAGACCACCACGGCCACCAGCGACAACTGGACGGCCACCGAAGGCGAGCACACCGTCGAGGCCATCGTCGACGCCGACGAGCAGGTCGACGAGCACGCCGAGGACGACAACACCGCCAGCACCACGCTCACCGTCGAGGCCGAGGAGCAGGACGACGACGAGGCCGACGATGGTGACGCCGACGACGGCGAGAGCGATGAGGATGGCGAGAAGATGACCATCTGCCACCGCCCGCCGGGCAACCCCGACAACGCCCACACCATCACCGTCGGTGAGGACTCGTGGGAGGCCCACGAGAACCACGGCGACACCAAGGGCGAGTGCCCCGACGACGCCGGTTCCGAGGACGGCGATCACGAGCGCGGCGGCGGTCCCCCCGAGCACGCCCGCGGGAACGGTCGCCGGTAGATCGTCCACGCTTGCCCGGCGGCCTCCCGCCGTGCCTCTCCCCCTTCTTCTCCTCTCTCCATCTACTACCATCCTAGCGCTGGCGTTCGATGTTTCGACGCCCGTGAGAGAACCCTTATCCCCGAGGCCAAGGTCCATGGGCTTGCTCGCGGGCCGGCGCCTCCCCCGGCCTGCTGGGCACCAGAGCTGCTGACCGCCGGGGCCACTCCGCCTGCCCTCAGCCCCGAGAACCCTCCCTGCCCCCAGGGATCTTCTTTCCGGCCCCGGCGGTCGCACTTTCCTCTGCACCCTTTCTTTGGTTGGGCCATCGTTGCCTCTCGGCCGCCCAAAGAAAGCCTGCATGGAAAGAAAGGCGGCCGAGAGCGGTCCATGGCCCGGGTGCCGCCTGGCGGCGGCACGATCGTCTGCTGCGTCCTGCGCTCATCTTCACAGGCGATCCTTTGGTTGGGCCATCGTTGCCTCTCGGCCGCCCAAAGAAAGCCTGCATGGAAAGAAAGGCGGCCGAGAGCGGTCCATGGCCCGGGTGCCGCCTGGCGGCGGTGCAGGCCGGCTCACACGTCGAGGACAGAGACCTCTTTGGCGTGCTCCTCGAGGGGCGAGGGATCTACCGATCTGCTCGCCCCGAGACAGGACGATCCCGAGGCTCGGGTCTGCTGCGCCATCTGAGCCGAGGGTTCGTCTGTGATCCCGAGGGACGCGAGCGAGCGCCCGCGGCCGAGCGACCGGCCCTTGGGATGAGCATGCCCATCAAACGTCGAGCACGGAGACTTCCTTGGCATGCTCCATGATGAACTCGCGCCGGGGCTCGACCT
>CAYXGD010000071.1:0-9180 GCA_964464425.1 uncultured Thermoplasmatales archaeon | reverse complement strand
CCAGGCCCTTCTCGACGATCTCGCTGCCTTCCTTGTTGATGCCCGAGCGCCACCAGCGGTCCCCACGCATCAGGTACTTGGTCCTGGCGCCGTGGACGCCGTAGATGACGGCCAGATCGATGCCCAGGAGCCCGGCGCCGATCACGACGGCGTCATCGCTCTCGATCGCCGCGGCCTTGATGTCCTCGGCGTCCTTGAGGGTCCAGAACCCGTGGATGCCGTCGGCGTCGCCGCCAGGGATCGGCAGGCGCCGGGGGGTGCCACCGGTGGCCACCAGCAGCTTGTCGTAGGAGTACCGGGAGCCATCCTGGCAAGCGATACGACGTTCCTGGTCCCGGACCTCGATGACCCGGGTGTTGGTCCGGAGGTTGATGTCGTGCTCCGAGTAGAACTCCAGATCGTGGATGAACAGGGACTCGCGGTCCTTGTCCCCCTTGGCCAGGTCCTTTGTCGCCACGCGGTTGTAGAGGGGATCTGGTTCGTCGGTGATGACGGTGATCTCGCCGTCCGGATCCCGCTTCCGGATGGTCGTCGCTGCCGTCGCACCGGCGATGCCGTCGCCGATGATGACGTACTCCCGGGCCATGCTGGCGATGCCAACCGGGTCGGCCATTAAGTCTTTTCGCACCCCGGTCCTCAAGGGGGGATCCCGGCGTAGGGTGGGGGTCCTGGCCACCCTCCATCGGCGGACCCGACGGCATCCCCGAACCAGGCCAGGGCCATGAGCCCGATGCCCGGGCCGTGCTGACCGAGACCCCTCCCATGGCCCTGGTAGGGCCGGTGTAGGGCCCACCCCCGCCAGCGAGGGCCACGGGGGCCCGATGGGAGGGTTCAAGTCAGGACCGGGGGAAGAAGGGCAACGGGCTTAAACCCCGGACCGCCGAGACCACCCCGTGCGTGGCACCAGGGCAAGCGGCTGGCCCAGTGCGGGCACCCGGGCACGGCCGGCCCGGGACAGCCGATCCAGCCGACGCGATGCAGCTGTCGTCCCGGTGATCGAGGCCATCATCATCGCCTTGATCGTCGGCGGCGCGATGCTGTTCGCGGTCTCCTTCCAGGCCCCACCCCCACCAGCCGCAGGTGCGGGCGCCGCGGAGCTCGAGGAACGCACCTGGGACGCCATCAGCACCCTGGACGGCCAGTACTACGACGATCGGTCGGCTGCCAACAGCTCGCTGTCCGCCGCGGTCCGTGATGCCCTGGCCGGCAACCCGGAGAACCTGACCGCCGCGCTGCAAGCCTACCTCCCCCCTGGTGCCCAGTTCAACGTCTACCTGAACAACGGGTACGACCAGCTCACGGTCTACGAGTCCCGCAACGCCTCGGGCCAGACCGTCGGGGTCGCCTACCCCTTCGAGCCACGCTGGAGGACCACGTTCACCGAGCCCGCCCTGCAGTACTACGGGACCGCCGCGAGCCCGACCCTGGCCATGGGCGTGACCAACATCCCGTTGTTCAACAGCAACCTCGTCCCCGGCGAAGGTCACCTGCTCGAGGCCGAGGCCGTCGGCAAGCAAGACTGGTTGGCCGGGGGGCTCTCCCCGGTGCTCCCCACGGTCTACACCGAGACCGGGTACGCGACCGTCCTCCAAGGGAACGCCGACGTCGACTACACCTCGATCTCCCTGTTCATGGCGTGCGGGGACAGCGACGGCGACGATGGCCGGCCCTGCTACGCCATGGACCTGACCCAAGGGGCCTCGGGGGCCTACGGTCCGAACAAGTCGCTCTCGCACGACGACGACGGCATCCCCATCGTTCTGGAGAACAACGGGGTCAAGACCCTGGAGAAGGGAGCCAAGGTGACCGTCGAGCTCCCCGTCGGGCTCGTCGTGAACAGCACCTGGGAGCGGGACCCCACGCACAACTGGACCATCGGGTACTCGGGTGTCCCACCCAACCCGCAGACCGTCCAGGCCCGGCTCAAGGAGGACCTCGCCACCGGGGAGCGGGCCTGGTTCCAGATCAACGTCACGACGACCGACGGCCGCTACGCCTACAAGCACCTGAACGCTTACGTCACGAGCCCCAGCACGAGCACCGAGAGCGACCTCCTGCTCAAGGTCACCGACCGGGCGCCCGAGGCGCAAAGCGGCGGCGACACCCGGGTCATGCTCGTCTCAGGTCCCCAACCGGCAGGCTCCAGCTCCGGCGGCGCGACACCTGCGGGCCGCTGGGGCGTGGTGCTGACCAACCCGGTCAAGTCGACCGACCTCAAGGCCATCAACCTCAGCCTGCCCGACCAGCCCGGGATCATCAGCCTCGGTGATGTCCCCAACGACGTGGAGAGCCACTACGAGTCGATCTACGGGACCCGTGGCGGGATCTGGGACGTCGGCTACGGCGACAACCACGTCAACATGAGCTTCTTCGGCGGTGACCACACCCTGGATGCCTGGAGCTTCGCCGAGATGCAGTTCCGCATCGAGACCGACGGCCGCTTCACCCAGGCCTCCCCCGCGTTCCCGATGGTCCGACCCGACACCTGGTTCACGGGGTACACGCCGGCGGCCATGTCCCACCAGACCGATCCCGGTGTCTGGTGGGAGGAGTTCCCACCGCAGGTCAGCAGCCTACCGGGCTACCCCGTGAGCAACGGGACCCTGACCGGCCGCCTCGACCACCGTAACCTCTTGATCCAGGGCCAGGGGCAGTACTTCGTGGAGGACCTCCAGAGCGGCGGCTCGCTGATCACGATCCAAGATGCCCTCCGGGCCGCCCAGGTGGGCGCCAGCGACCGCAAGGTCCCCATCGGTCAACCGACCACGATCACCGTCGATGCCACCGATCTGGCCACCGTCCTGTCCTCCCAGCTCCCGGTCAACGACCTCACGCTCCACACCAACATCTACGCCCCCTGGGGCATCGCGGACCGGATCCCCGAGACGGTCAAGCGCCACACCGCCGACGCCGGCCTGGACCACCGCCCCAACGACATCGAACTCGACGACCTCGACGACGACGGCGGCCACGACATCGTCGCCGCCTACTCCGATGGCAACGTCTACGGGCTCTCCGGAAGCTCAGGCGCCGCGATCCCCGGGATGACCTGGTCGGTCCCCAACAGCGGTGAACCGACCCTGCTCGCCAAGGGACGCAACAGCCTTGGCAACCCCTTCTACGGTGTGGGGACCGGGGCCGCGCACGGGAGCGTCTACGGGCTCGAGCACCCCGGCAGCGCCCAGGAGAAGTGGAGCTCCTCCAAGCACCCCACCAAGACGCCGGCCACGCTGGCCGTCAACGCCAGCCTGGACATCGACCAGGACGGCCATGGGGACGTCCTGATCCGGCAGCCCTCCGATGCGCCCTCCACCTACGCCGGGATCGGCATGAGCAAGCTCCTGCTCATCTCCGGCGCCGACGGCGACAGCGGGGCCCTGCTCCCAGGCGCCTGGTCCCGAGCCGACCAGGAAGGTGTGTTGATCCCCGGCCGCAGCGACCAGGTCGGCATGGCCGTGCTGGGTCCCAAGGCCGAGCGTGGCGTCTACTCCAACACCGCCGGTGGTGTCGGCGCGAACGTGGGCCACGATGAAGACCAGGACTGGCAGGCCTGCGGCAGCGTCAACCTCGACGATCCCTCCGACTGCGAGCTCACCAGCCCGGTGACGTTCAGCGTCACCATCTCGGTCTCCGGTTCCGGGTTGATGGGGTTCTACGGTGACGGTATCCAAGCTTGGAACTACACCGGCGGGGATTTCGTCCGGACCATCACCACCGACAAGATCCCGACCGGCGGGGCCTGGGATGGCATCCTGGCCGGCGGGGGGGAAGGGTTCCTCTACGGCCTGAACGCCGAAGTGCCGATCAACCCGGCCGACGGGTGGATCCTGCCGGCGGCCCTGGCCAACAACGATCTCGACATGGCAAACGACCTGGAAGGCTACATCTCCGCCGAGGACGGCTCCCTGGCCGCCACGCGCTCGGGGATGGCCAACTGGGTGTGGGCCTACCCGAGCGGGGTCCCGCGGGCCATCGGTACGATCCAGGCGCCCTACGGTGACCCGCGGACCGAGGTGTCCTACGCCGCCGGCGACGCCGGTGGTCTGTGGAGGTCGACCGATCGCCTCTCGACCCTGGAGGACATCAGCGGCCCCGGTGGCCTCCTCAACTCCGTGGACATCTCCCTCAGCGGCGGTATCGACCTCGATCCCTCCGCCCTGAGCACCCTGGCCCTCTCCAACGTGGACTTCCAGGACGTCTGGGTCGAGAGCGAGGACGAGGCCTACTTCGTCGGCGGCGGGAAGCAGGGCACCTCGGCCGACGGGAACGCCTACGTGGTCCACACCGTCGACGGCGGCGCGGGCCTGCTCGTCACGGAGATCGCCTGCGAGACGCCGCTCGGGGCCGCCATCTCAGGCTGCTCGCTCCAGGGGATCGCCTCCAACGGGACCGCGCTGTGGGCTGTGGGCACCCACGGCATGGTCCTCACCCAGAACATCACCGGCAACATGACCGACGTCAGCCTCCACGCGGACCAGCCGGACCCCAAGGTCGTCCAGGACGGCTTCGTCCACATGAACCTCACCAACCAGGCGAAGACCGAGCTCAAGGAGATCCAGCTGATCTGGACCAACGAGACCGAGCTCAGCCACTTCCAGGAGCTCCGCGTCGACACCGGTGCCGGGAACAAGACGTTGTGGTCCCTCTCTGACGACGCCACGGGGCTGTACGTGGACGGCGGCTTCGATGGGACCAAGGGCGCCGGGCGCGGCGCCATCGTCGATCTCAGGTCGTTCGACGACAACAAAGACCTCCTCGGGGATCCCGACGACAACATCTGGAACGGTGATGCCACCCTCATGGCTGGTCCGTTCGTCAACAGCACCACGGGCGGCAGCACGATCCCCGCGGCCAGCTTCCCGGCGGTCAACCTGACCTTCGTGATGATCTACGAGGACGGCTCCCAGGACCTGATGACCGTCGGGGTCCAAGGTGCCGAGCCCACCGCGGAGGTCGTCGAGGACAACGAGAGCCCCGGTGGCATGTGGGCGGCGGCCAGCCGCACCGGGTACACCACCCCGGAGTGTTTCGGCCCGCCGGATGAGAACTGCGTCACCATCAACAGCATCAACTTCACGATCAACAAGACCTCCGGCAAGGCCGTCGGTGTCACCGCCGGCGAGAACCAGGAGGCCAACGGTGCCACGGGCGCCAAGAAGCAGTGGTCGCTGTACAAGCTGGACGAGACGACCACGTGGGCGCCCGTCCGGAACCTCTACCCCGACGTCACGCTCTACGACGCTGCCATCGGCACCCACGACGTCGACCGATGGGCGGCTGTCGGCAACGGCTCCCGGGCCTTCATGAGCTTCAACAAGGGCCAGAACTGGACCGAGATGCCCCCGATCGATGTCAAGAACCGGCAGACCTCGAACCTCTACAACGTCGACCTGACCCACCCCAAGGTCGGGTACACCGTGGGCGGCGGGATCCCAGGCACGCTCGGCGGGAGCTTCGTCACCCTCGGCGGCTACTCGGAGTCCGGCCAGCTCGTCGCCAACGACATCTACACCGACGAGACAGGCCAGATCAAGGAGGTGTTCCCAGATACCTCGGGCCTCGAGGTCTTCGTGGACGGCGGCGACAACGCCAAGGTCGAGGTCCAGGTCCAGGACCCCGACGGGACATGGAAAACCATCCTCGACAGCGTCAACGGCGCCAAAGCTTCTGTCGCCCTGTCCAGCCCGACCGACGTGCTCCCCCTGCGGATGAACCTCAGCGTGGACAGCCCCTGGAACCGCTACTCCCCTCAGGCCGTCGGCACCCTGGAGCTTCTCTTCCGGAACAACACCGGGAAACAGCTCCCGAGCGCCACCATCGACCTCTCGGACCCGAGCCACTGGGATAGCGGGACCTCCACCGTCGAGATCGACACCGACCGGAGCATGATCCGCCTGGTCCCCGCGCAGGTGCCCTGGCTCACCAAGCTCGGGAACTACACCGCCGCCGACCGCGGTGCCAGGCCCGCTGATATCGACCTGTCCCCGGACGGCTGGACCGCCTGGGTCGGGACCGAGGGGGTCTACGAGATCGGCGGCGCCTACCAGTCCGTCCCGGTGGCCTCCGACAACCGCCTCTATGGGTTCAACCTCAGCGATGGGAGCCCGCTCGACGGGTTCGAGATCCACGGGGACGTCCAAGAAGGCTTCACGGGGTCGCGCTTCAACGCCTCGGTCCAGTTCGTCCGGGCCCACGAGAACGGCGTCTACGTGATCACGGGCGGGACCACGTCGGTCACCCGGATGTTCAACGTGAGCCTGCAAGCCCACGACTACGGGGAGGTCTACTTCGTTCAGGCCCTGCAGCCCGGGGACACGCTCCTCGACGTCGAGCTTGGCCACATCACCGGCGCGAAGCCTGCCGACGACCTCGTCCTCGCCATCTACAACACGATCACCGGGGCCGGCACCCTCGACGTACGGGAAGGGCCCCTGCTGACCTCGCTCTGGGGCGGAGCCAAGAGCCCGGCGGTCAAGGGCTTCTTCCAGTTCCCGTACACCGTCGAGCGCAACAGCATGTTCGGTGCCTACGTGATCCAGACGGAGTTCGAATGGACCATGACCACCGAGGACGACCGGTCGATCACCCAGTCAGCCCGGATCCACAACGCGTTCACCGTCACCCCGCCCAACAGGAAGGTCGCGCTCTCGCCCACCTACACCTTGGACGTCGTGGCATGGATGGAGGACTGGGGATGATGGCCGCTTGCCCATGCCGGGAGGGATCGACGTGAGCGCGGCAGCAGCGATGCGGTGGTTGAGACGGGACGACGGGATCAGTTCGATCCTCGGCTTCATCGTGGCCATGGTCATGCTCGTGGCCAGCACGGCCACGGTCGCCTACTTCATCGCCAGCCAGCCCGACCCGGCCCAACAGGAAGGAAGCCAGCAGCTCCAATCCGCCGCTACGCGAGCCGTCGCCCAGCTAGTGTCCACGCCCGGCCAGCCCGCCGACTGGCACACCTCGCCAGACGGCATGGAGCGCGCCGGGCTGCTGATCGACGGCAGCCAAGAGGTCGCCGACCTGGACAAGCTCAAGCTGCTCCAGAACGGGACGATCGACAACGAGGACCTGCTTGACGCTCTAGATCTCCGATCCAGGGGCTACTCGATCCACGCCACTGGCCGCGTGCTGAACAACAACCTCATCCACGCACCCTCCCAGTCAGGGATCTCCATCGTCAAGGGCAGCGACGTCGACGACCCCTACATCGCGGATGCCAGCGAGCTCGATGCCGGCAGCTGGGGGGATCTGCAGAAGGTCTGCAAGTTCAACAAGCAGTGTGCCGACACGATCCACAACTGGGAGTTCAACTGGACCCAGCACCCGTCCGTCGGGCTCGGGGATGTCTTCCCCGATCACCCGTGGTGGGTGGAGACGCAGCTGGTCCCCCAGATCGCCGGGTTCCGCGCCACCTACGTCCAGGGGCCCACCACGAACGCGTCGATCCCTGACAGGATCGCCCAGGACGCGGTCTTCGACTCCTACGATGCCGGGAACGTGGAGATCCCCCGCTGGTCGATCCTCCAGGACAACCAGGACACCTGCTTGCCCAACGCCGGGGGCACCGACAGCACCCAGGACTACGCGTTGATCCTCGGGCGCCTGGCCAACTCCCAGGACAAGTGCAACGAGGGCAACCCCCACCGCGACCTGGCCGAAGGGACCCGTGCCTGGGCCCTGATGGGGCCCTACGACACGTCCGACGCCCAGAACCTGTGGCTGAACTTCAGCCACGTCCTGCAGAACCCCAAGAACACGACCAACTGCGACGAGGATGCCTGCTTCGCCCAGCGCATCATGTTCTGGAACGCCACCAAGGGCGAAGGGGGCGCGTGGGACCGGATCCGGCCGGCTCACAGGCCAAGCCAGGCCGACGGGTGCACCAGCACCTGGGACGACGAGGCCCCGCCGGTCACCAAGACCTGGACCGGGATCGACATCGAGCTCTGCCAGGCCCTCGAGGACAGCCTCGGGGAGCTCTGGCTAGCCTTCTTCTGGGACTCCTGGTGCGAGGACTCGGAAGGGAACGAGACCCCTTGCACCGGCGCAAGCTACCCGAACATCTGGGCCATCGATGACATCACCGTCCAGGGGTCGGTCGACGGTGCCACCCACACCTTCCAGTCCATCCCGATGACCGCCACCTACAAGGCCCTGTTCACCTTGAGCAGCGGCGTCGATCTCAACCTGGACGAGGCCAGCAGCGGCGTCGTCAAGAAGGACTACCGTGTCCCCGTCCGCGTCTGGACACGGGCCCTGGTCAAGAACGGCACCAACTTCCTTGCCCTAGACCCGGGCTCGGCAGGGGATTGGCTCGGCGGGATCGGGCTCGAGTCCATCAGCGCCAGCGGGACCGGCGAGGAGGCCCTCAGCGACCACCGGTTCACCAATGTGCCCAACGAGCTGAACGCGACCGCCCAGGGGAACGGCTTCGGGGTCTCGGGGTACGCTTGGAGCACCGGGGCCACAGCGATGCCTGTGGCCGGCGACCCACCGCCCCAGCACCAGCTCGACATCGTCCACAACACCACCGACGGGTCGGCGGGGACGGTCCTGATCGGTCAGCCCTACGATGGGGGCGGCACGGTGGCGGCTATCGCCTACAACCTCTCCACGCTGAAGAGCGACGATCCGGACCTCTACGACGCGTTCATGGTCAACCTGCTCGCCTCGGCCCTCTTCGACGATCCCACCTTCGATCTACAGGGCAGCGAGGTCCCCAGCGACGTGAGCTCGCCTGTCGCAACGGCGCGCCGGGTGGTGCTGACCACCGTCGACGACGAGGACCGGTTCATGCTGCCCATCGAGATCACCGTCTACCTCTGGGAGCAGTGCATCGACAGCAACCTGACCACAGATGCCTGCGATTGATCCGGCGCGCGGCCCAGGGCGACCGCTACGCCCGGTCACGAAAGCTTCATCAAGGGGTTGCTCTTTGCGCGTCTCCCGGGACATCTCCCGGACCACAAGGGCGCGTAGATCAGACCGCCGCGGCGCCAGCCGCGGAAGGGACGTTCGACGTTCGCCCATGTGCCACAAGCCAACCATCTGGGCGCGTAGATCAGACCGCCGGGGCGCCAGCCGCGGAAGGGACGTTCGACGTTCGCCCAGCGAACACGCAAACCACACCGGGCGCGTAGATCAGACCGGAAGATCGCCTCCTTGGCATGGAGGAGG
>CAYXGD010000070.1:0-9187 GCA_964464425.1 uncultured Thermoplasmatales archaeon | reverse complement strand
ACGTTCTTGATGTGGCCGAGGATGTCGCTGAACTGGAGGCGCACGAACTCGACGTCGTACTCCTCCACGCGGTCGAACACATCGTCTACGCTGGTGGTCGGTTCCGGGATCGGGATCGCGGTCATGGTGTTGGCACCCTCCCTCTCAAGGCAGGCGAGCACGACCTCGTCTGCCTTTGAACGGGATATGCCACCGACTACCTCAAAGTGTTTAACCTTTTCTCCCTATACTCCGTACATTCGTACGGTGGAAGGGCCCATGTCCGAATCGTTCGGAGCGATGGGCTCGCCCGCTCCCGGCCGGTCAGCGGTCGTCCAGGCGCGGGTCCCCGCGGGTCAGCAGGATGCCGAGCCCGAGCCCCATGGCGAACAGCGCCGAGGTCAGGCTCGCCACCCGAAGCGGGTCCAGGATCGGCTCCTGGTAGAGGCCGAGGACGTTGAGGGCGATGAGCCCGACCCCTACGCCGGTCACCGTCAACCCGATCCGCCAGTCCGCCGTGAACTCCATGGTCCCGGGACCTGCCAGGGGCTGCCGGCTCAAGGCTGTTCGGTTCCAAGCCCCGCGAGCGCGGCCGAACGGATGAACGGTTAACCCTTTATCCATCGAACATCCATCGGGTCAGGGACGGCCATGTCGAGCGATGACGATGACTTCGAGCTGGATGGGACCGACCGTGAGATCCTCGAGAGCCTCAACGAGAACGCCAGGAAGTCCTACCGGGACATCGCCAAGGAGCTGGGCATCGCGCTCTCCACGGTCTCCACCCGGGTCAAACGCCTCGAGGAAGCCGAGGTCATCCAGGGCTACATCCCCGTGGTGGACCCAGGCGCCCTGGGCTACGACCTGACCGTCGTCATCTCGGTGAAGATCGGGCATGGCAAACTCATCGAGGTCCAGGACAAGCTTGCCGAGCGCCCGGAGGTCTTCGGCGTCTACGACGTGACCGGGGACCACGACTCCATCGTGCTGGCGCGGTTCAAGGATCGTGAGGACCTCAACGACTTCGTCAAGGACGTGTTGGCCTTCTCCAACGTGGAGCACACCACCACCCACCTGGTCCTCAACACGATCAAGGAGGAGGCCCGGGTGCCGACGGAGACCGATTGAGCTCCTTGGTCCCCTTTGAGCAAACCCCTTAAGCCCCCAACCTCGTCCCACGCGCGGTGACCAGGAGCAAGCGCCGGCTAGGGCGGGGCCTTGCTAGCCTCTCCATCCTGGCCGCCAAGTGGCCCAAGCGCACCCTCAGCGTCATCCTGGTCCTCACGCTGGTCCTCGGGTTCGGCGTCACCAAGGTCGAGTTCTCCAGCGATCTCATCAAGGTCCTGCCCGAGGGCAACCCGAACACGGCAGCCGCTCGCAACGTCTCCGAATCGTTCCCAGGCCACCACTCCTACGTCACCTACCTCTTCGCTGCCGACCCGGAGAAGTGGGCCGAGGCCAACCAGCAGCTGCCCAACCGGGTCCCGCCGGAGCTCCAAGCCCCACCCAACGGGACGACCGGGCCGTGCTACGAGGATCCCGAACGGCCAGGCGACCACTGCGACGAGCCGGGCTGGAACATCACCGACGAGGTCTACGTCCGCGGCATGCAGGAGTTCCACGACTACCTGCAGGACAGGGCCGAGGAGGAGGGCATCGAGGCCAACGTCTTCGCGATCACGTACAACACGCACGTGAAGCTGGTCAACTGGACCAACGAGATCGCGGCCAACTGCGCTCCCTCCCCCGACTCCCCGAACCTCCCCGGCGTCCCCGAGCTGCCCGATCCGCCGGATACGCCCTGCCAGCCCAACGAGTACGCCTACGCGTTCAGCGTCCCCGGCCGGACCGGCGACCAAGAGCAGCGCTACGCCACGGCCTGGAGCACCGTGTGGACCTCGGCCCCCAAGGAGGTCCAGACGCAGGCCTCGCCGAACTGGCTGGTCAGCCGCCCGGTGTACGTCTTCATGCCCCAGGGCGGCGAGGAAGCCACCCAGGAGGATTACGACCGCTGGGGGAGGTTCTTCAAGGACGTGGCCGGCGAGTACCGGGAACGGTGCCGGGCCGGTGAGCTCACGTGGGACGTCTGGCGATGTGACCTGCTGGCGATCAACGATGCCAAGATCGTCACCGACGCCCACCAGGCCGCCCTCACCAAGGAGGACCTGGCGCTCTACGGTCCGCTGGCCCTGGGCTTCATCTTCGTCGCGCTCTACTTCGCCTTCCGGGGTGTCCGGCCGGTCACCGTCGGCTTCAGCGCCCTGGGGATCGTGGCCACCTGGTCCTACGGCCTGCTCGGCTGGCTGGGGATCCCGCTCAACGAGCTCAACCTGGCCGTGGTGCCGCTGATCTTAGGCAACGGGATCGACTTCTCGATCCACTACATCGTCGAGTACCTTGAGCACAAAGCTGAGGGGGCCACCGACGAGGAGGCCTGGGAGACCGCCGGGGGACGCGCGGGGACCGCCATCTTCATCGCCACGGCCACCACCGTGGCCGGTCTGGCCATCATGGGGCTCTCGCCGAGCCCGCTGATCGCCGAGCTGGGCTTGCTGGCCGCCTTCGCCATGACGGCCATGCTCTTCATCGTCCTCACGTTCATCCCGGCCGCGCTCTCCCTGTTCGGCGCCCAGGACGATGAGCCGACCTTCGAGCCCTCGTCGGTGATGCCCAAGGTCGCCCGGGCGGTCAGCGCGCACCGGGGCAAGGCCATCGTGCTCGTCCTGATCGCCACCGTGGCCCTGGGCTACAGCGCGCAGTTCCTGACCTACGAGACCTTCGGCGATCCTTCCAAGAACTTCCCGCGCGGGGATCCCATCCGGGAGCAGGAGGAAGCGGCCAACAAGGCGTTCTTCGGCCGGGACGTGGCCGACTTCGAGTCCAACTGGGTCATCCTGGAGGGGGACCTGACCGACCCGGCCACCCACGCGTACATCCGGGACCTGCAGAAGGACCTGGCCAACGACTCCGAGATCCGTACGGACTCGGTCACCAGCATCGTCAACCTGGTCACCCAGTGGGTCTCGATCAAGGACGGCACGCCGGGCGCGATCCCGAAGGTGGTCCTGGAGGAGGGGGAGGAGGGGTCGACCTACCCCAGCACGCGGGAGGAGATCGAGGCCAACCTCGATCAGATGTACAACTCGCCGTTCGCCACGTACCCGTCGCTGTTCATCAACGAGGACTACGACACGACGGTCATCCTGGTCGACCTCTACGCTGGGACCACCTACGAGGACGCCAGCGCGGCCTGGGGCAACGTCTGGGGCATCATCGAGGAGAACGAGGAGAACAAGCCCGACGATGTCCACGTGAGCATGGGGGGCTACACGTCCTTCTCCTACCTGTTCATCAAGTACGAGATGCCCTGGCTGGGCTACATGAGCGCGGCCGCCGCCGTCATCGTGCTCGGCTTGGTGTTCCTGCTCACCCGCGACCTCAAGGCCACTTTGACGGTCGCGGGGGTCGTCGGCGTCACCAGCATCTGGTGGCTCGGGATCTTACCGATGTTGGACATCGGCTTGGCGATCACGCTCACCTTGCCGGCGGTGTTCATCATGGCCTTAGGGTCGGACTACGCCGTCCACCTGATCTGGAACTTCCAGGAGGTCGGCGATGTCGACCATGTGTGGGCCACCACTGGCAAGGCCATCATGTACAGCGCGATCACCGACACGGGCGCCTTCCTCCTCTTCGTGCCGATGCGGAACCTGATGATGCGCAACGCGATGATCGCCACCGCGGTGGCCATCTGCCTGATCTTCATCGCGACGGTCCTGATCTTACCGTCCATCTACCCGGTCCCCGAGCGAGAGGAGGAGCCCGAGGAGCAGGCGGCCATGGAGCACGTGCCCGGGAAGCCGAGCGACACGAGCTGGCACGACGACGAACCGGTGGGCGTCTAGGGGCCCGTCCGGCCCAGGCCCCCGGCGCAACGTCCGCCCTCCTCCCCCGCACCTTCTTGCACGCCGCCGTCCTTGCCCCGCCGTGACCGTCCGCGTCCACCTCCACGGCGGCCTCAACGAGATCGGCGGCAACAAGTTCCTCGTCGAGGACGGCGACGACCGGATCTACCTCGACTTCGGGACCAGCTTGGGAGCCCGTGGCCGGTTCTTCGAGGAGTTCCTCAACCCTCGGACCACCACCGCCTTGGCCGACCTGCTCGACCTGGGCCTGCTGCCCGATGTGGACGGGATCTACCGCCAGGACCTGATCGACCTCGCCGACGGGGTGACCACGCGGGATCTGCCCGAGAGCGCACCAGCCTACCGGGAGCGCACCGGCCAGCCCTTCGTCCACGGTGTGCTGATCACCCACGCCCACGTCGACCACTTCCAGGACCTGGCCTACGTGGACCCCACGATCCCGGTCCACTGCACGCGCACCACGCGGACCATGCTCGAGGCCATCGACGCCATCGGAGGCAGCGGGGTCGACTCCGAGGTCGTCACCCTCCGCCGGCGCACCCTGGAGGAGATGGGCGGCGGAGCCACCTTCCCCGGGGACCTCAAGGTCGAGACCGAGACCGTCCAGCGCCACATCGAGGTCTGCCCCGAGCACGCTTGGTTCCACCTGGGACCGTTCCGGGCCATGGCCATCCCGGTCGACCACAGCGTCCCCGGGGCCGTGGCGTTCCTGGTCGAGACGCCCAGCGGCAAGCGGATCCTCTACACCGGCGATGTCCGGTTCCACGGGGCGCTGACCGGGCGGACCAAGGTCCTGCGCGAGGTCACCGAGGGTCTGGCCCCGGACCTGGTGCTCAGCGAGGGCACGCGGATCGCGGAGACGGGCGGGGACGACGAGGCCGGCGTCCAACGTGACGTCCACGATCTGGTCCAGGGGGCCGAGAGCCTGGCGGTCGCCGAGTTCGGCTGGAAGGATACCACGCGCTTCGACACGCTGCAACAGGTCGCCGAAGCGACCGGCCGCACCCTGGTCATCAGCTCGAAGCTGGCGTTCTTGCTCAAGCGCCTGGCCCACCTCCGCGAGGTCCCCTCCGAGGCGCCCGAGGCCTACGACCACGTGGCGGTCTACCTCAAGCGCCGAGGGACCCACCGCTACCGGCCGTCGGACTACACCAGCTACAAGCACGAGGCCGGGTACGTCGCCGACTGGGACACCAAGGCCTTGCGCGGGGCCTGGAAGGCAGAGGACGAGGTCACCCTGCGCGACCCGCTGGCCCACTGGAACAACGGCGTCCGGGCCACCGACATCCGCCAGGAGCCGGAGGCCTACCTGCTCCACCTCTCCTACTACGAGTCCAACGAGCTCTTCGACCTCGACCCGCCCGCGGGCTCGCGCTGGATCCGGTGCCTGACCGAGCCGTACAGCGACGAGATGGCCCTGGACCTCGACCGGCAACGGAACTGGCTCGAGCGCTTCGGCATGGCCCACAACCTCCCAGCCACCGACCGTCACCCGGCCGGGCCCTTGGGAGGGCTCACCCACGTCAGCGGGCACGCCGCCGGGGACGATCTCAAGCCGTTCGTGGAGGCGATCGAGGCCGACGTCCTGGTGCCGATCCACACCACCGAGGCCCAGCTCGACCAGTTCGACGGTCTGGCCGATGAGCTGGTGCGGTTCGATGGGATGGATCACCAGGACGCGGCCGCTGGGCGCGCGGTCGTGGAGCTGTGACCCTCGCCGGCGACGGACCACAGCCTCTGCCGCGCGGCTGCGGGGACCCGATGCCCCTAAATCCCCCGTCCGGCGTGCCTCCTCCGATGGGTCTCTTCGACGGCTTGCGCGAACGGATGTTCGGCGAGCCCGAAGGCTGGCTTGGCCGCCTCGGTGGCCACCTCATGGCTGCCGGCAAGGAGGAGCAGGCCGCATGGGCCATCGACCTGCTCCGGGTGGCCCCCGAGCACGCTGTCCTGGAGATCGGCTTCGGACCGGGTGTGGCCATCGAGCAGCTGGTCGAGATCATCCAAGAGGGCCGCGTCGCGGGCGTCGACCCCTCGGGGACCATGCTCGAGATGGCCGTCGAGCGCAACGCCGACGCCGCGGGCACCCGCCGCCTGGACCTCCACCAAGCCAGCGCCGAGGACCTGCCCTTCGACGACGATAGCTTCGACCGGGTCCTCGCCATCGACACGGCCCAAGCCTGGGGCGACCTCGCCGCCGGGCTGGCCGAGGTCCACCGGGTCCTCAAGCCAGGGGGTCGCGTCGCCCTGGCGTTCAACCGCAAGTCGCGATCCTCGGCCAAGGGCCTTAGCGATGCGCTGACCCGAGCCGGGTTCCAGCGGGCGCGCAGCCAGGAGGGGGACCACGGCGTGGCCGTCCTGGCCGACGCCTGACCCGCCGTCCATCGAGCCCAGGCGACCTCGCTGGGTACCGACCCCGGTCCATGGAACCTGGAGGCTAGACAGCCTCTAGCAATCTGGACCGTCCGGGTCCCAAATGGTTATATCCTCGCTGTCTTTAGGGCCCCCTAAACAGCGCGGCCTCCCGCCACGCTGCAGGATGGATGAACCCATGGCGTTCGTGACCGAAGCGGCTCTGATCGCCCTGCGCGAGGGGCTCGAGGCCCTGCTCATCACCGGGATCCTGCTAGGGCTTGTCACCCGCCTGGGACGTCCCGACGCCCGCAAGCACGTCTGGCTGGGCTTCTGGTCGGCCGTGGCGGGCTCGGTCCTGGCCGGCTGGGTCATCCAACGCTACCTCTTCACCGCCTTCGAGGCCGGCGGGGGCGGGGCCTGGTTCGAGCTCATCGCGGCCCTGTTGGCCGTGGCCACCCTGACCTACATGGTGTTCTGGATGTGGAGCCACACCACCCAGGTCATCGCCCAAGCCAAGGATCGGGTCGCCACCGCGCTGACGACCGGCAGCCTGGTCACGATCGTGTTCATCACGTTCATCAGCGTCATCCGCGAGGGCCTGGAGACCGTCCTCTTCTACAGCGCCCTGGCCGGCCAGTACACCTTCCTCGACCTGGCGCTGAGCGGGCTGGTCGGGTTCGCTGTCAGCGCAGGCCTGGTCTACCTGGTCCTCAAGACCTCACGCAAGATCGGGCTCAAGCGCTTCTTCACCGCCACCGGCATCTTCCTGATCATCGTGGCCGCCATGCTGCTCACCCACGTGGTCGGTGCCATCACCGAGCTCGGCTGGATCGATCCCCAGCCAGCCATCTGGGACACCTCGGCAGCCATCGCCGACGACAGCATCACGGGCCGCCTGCTCCACGCCACGATGGGGTACACGGCCACCCCCAGCCTGCTGCAGGCCGTCCTCTACTTCGGGTACCTGTTCATCGCCGGCGGCGCCTACCTGTGGGTCAACGGGGTCTTCCACCGCTCGACCACCGATGGCAAGCAGCTGCTCGGCCGGCGGGTCGCCGTCGCCCTCGTCGCTGTCCTGCTCATCGTCAGCGTCGTCGGCGCGGGGGCCGCCAACCCCACCGACACGCTGGCCGGTCACAGCCACGGTGGCGACGGCGACGAGGATCACGACCACCCCGATGCCGAGATCCCTGAGGACCAACACGTCGCCATCGTGCTGCGCAACCACGGTGAGCCGGTCCACTACAACGAGACCACCTACCGCTCGTTCGCCCAGTTCACCCGGCACCTGCTGGAGACCCTCGGGATGGAGGCCCTGCTCGAGGTCGACCAGGGCACCGTCCTGCTCGACAAGGCCCACCCGTTCGAGAAGGGCCCCCGCATCGACGCCACCTACATGGACGCCTGGCTGGACACCCACCCCGGGCCGGCCGTCTACACCGGCAGCCCGTTCCCCGACACCCAGGAGGCCCCGGTGATGGACGGCTACTACATGATGCCCGGCGGGCCGGGTCTCGGGGAGCCCGACATCCTGGAGAGCGCGGGCCTGTCCGCCTACAAGTCCTGGCTCCAGATGAGGAACACCAGCCCGATGCACGCGGCCAAGACCGCCGTGCTCGACCAGGTCACCCAGGTGCTCGAGGAGCGTCACGGGGCCCAGGTCTCGGTCTTCTCCACCTTCAGCGTCCGCCCCTACGTCGGCCCGAACAGCAGCTTCACCGCCATCGCCGAGCAGGTCGCCCAAGCCGAACCGGACCTCGTGGTCGACGCCTACACCAGCCACCTGCACAGCGACATCATGGACACGTGCATGATGCAACCCCGGTTCGCCCAGGCCCTCGAAGCTGCTGGCTACGACGGTCCGGTGATCCGGTCGGGCCCCTCGGGCCTGACCGGCTACATGGCCAACGGGACCGCCGACCACGTCGCTGAACGTGTCAACGCCTACCCCCAACAGGCAAGGGTCGCCGTCTTCCTCACCCACCACGGCATGACCCCCGGGACCGCGTCCCCCTGCGAGGACCGTGAGGACCCCTACAACGCCCAAGCCAAGGCCATGTTCGAGGCCACCAAGGCCGCCCTCGAGGACCGGCTGGGCGACCGGGAGGTCAAGATCCTGCAGGTCTACGGCCAAGGCGCCGGCGAGGAGGACGACGGCGTGCTCTCCCCCGAGGAAGCCCTCGAGGAGGCCGACGCCTGGAACGCCACCCACGTCATGGACGTGCCCTACGAGCTGCCAGGCGACGGGTACGACAACCTGGTCAACCACCGGCTCAACTACGGCCTCGACCCCGCCCAGGCGCCGCACTACGACGCGGCCCACGAGACCCACCTCACCCGTTACGGCATGCAGGTCACGATCACCTCCAGCGCGTTCGGCACCGACGCCCGGGCGATGGCCCAGGTCGAGGTCATCGAGCACGCCCTGGCCGACCATCTAGGGGCCGCCCAGGGGGTCGCCCGGTGACCCTCATGGCTCGGCGCAAGCTCACAGGCCTCCTCCTGGCCCTCACGGTGCTCACGGCTGGCTGCATCGGCGGTCCCTCCGGTGACGGCGAGGCTGTCGGCCTGGCCGACGCGACCCACCGCTTGGACGCCGACGGCGTCGACGTCGTCGTCACCGTCCTGAACCTGACCCGGAGCCCGCTGACCGGCGCCGAGGTCACGGTGGCCACCGACCGAGCCACCGTGAGCCAACGCACCGGCGAGCTCGGCACCGCACGGTTGGGTCCGCTGACCGAGGGCAGAGCGACCCTCGAGGTCCGAGCGCCCGGTTACCAGGGCCGCACGGTGACCCTGGACCTGCCGGCCGACGGGGAGGTCCACGAGGCACTGGTCCTTCGACCGATCCAGGAGGCCACCACCGCCGTCCAGCGCTACGAGTTCCACGGCCTGTTCGAGTGCTCGGCCACCTACCTGATCATCACCGG
>CAYXGD010000069.1:0-9348 GCA_964464425.1 uncultured Thermoplasmatales archaeon | reverse complement strand
TCAAGGCCCGGTGCCCGCGGTGCAGCGGGTCGAAGGTGCCGCCCATGCAGACGTGGTCGAACCGGTCGCCGTGCTCCTCGGACGCGCCCACAGGAGGGCAAGCGGGGGCTTGGGTATCAAAGTGCCGTCGGTGGCTGGGATCGCCGTGGCCCGGCCGCGCGCCGGGGCCAGCCTCATGAGGGGACCGGCCCTTGGACCCCTGATGCCCAAGCGCGAGTGCCCCCGGTGCTGGGAGCCCCTGGTCCAGGAGACGCGCGACATCGGGACGTTCTCCCGGTCGGTCGTGATCGACGTGTGCCCGTCGTGCAGCGGCGAGTACCTGGACGAGGGCGAGGTCAAGCGCCTGACCGGCGATCGGGACCTGCACCAGCTGTTGACCGAGTACCTCTCGCATCGCGCTGACAGCGAGCTGGTCTGCCCCGGGTGCGGCGGGCTCATGGACGCCGAGATCCTCGAGCTCGAGGACGACGACGTGGAGGTCGACGTCTGCCTGGACTGCCACGGCCTGTGGCTCGACGACGGCGAGCTGGCCAAGCTGGACGAGAGCGAGACCGACTTCGGCGAGCTGGACGAGGAGAAGCTGGCCGAGGTCTTCGACGCCCAGACCCGCCAGGGCCGCCGCGGTAGCCTGCTGGGGGGCCTGTTCAGCGGCCTGCGGAAGCGGTGATCCGGCACGTCGTCCCTAGGCCGCGCCCCCGCCGCCACGGCCATCCTCGGGCTCGGTCATCATCAGGATCCCGCCAGCGATGGCCAGGCCGGCCCCGACGAACCCGCCGCCACCCCCGATCAGGCCGACCGCGCCGGCGATGACGGCCATCAGGCCGTTGCGCCTGGCCTCGTTGTCCCCTTGCCGGTAGCGTCGGGCAGCCACGATGGTGATGATGCCGCAGATCACAGGGATCAACGCCATGAGGCCGAAGAACCCGCCGATCCAGGTCGGGAACCCCGGCGGCAGCTCGCCTTGGGCCTCGGAGCCGAGGGCCAGGCCGAAGACCAGGCCCATGATGGCCAGCATGAGGACGGCGCCGACGATGAGCACGATCCCGCCGGCAAGGGTCAGGGCGTAGGTCAGCTGCTCGCGCTGCGCCTGGTCCATCGCCGGGCAAGCGCTCGGGGATGGCTTGGCCTCTTCGGTCCCGCCTGGTCACCTTGCGGCGCTGAGCTGCTCGGCCAGGCCGTCCAGGGTCTCGGCGTGGGTCTCGACGACGTGCCGGCCCAGGTCCTCGAGGGCTTGGAGGTTGGGCTTGCTGGCATCGTCCATGGCCTGGCTGGGCAGGCTGTGGTCCTGCGGCCACCGCCAGGAGAGGGATGCCTGGAACCGGTGGTAGGCCGGCTGATCCGCCGACGGCGCGTGCCCGTGACCGAGCAGATGCTCCAGGTGGTAATCCGTGGCATCGGAGACCCCATCGAACATGCTCTCCAACAGGGGCTTGGCCCAACTAGCCAACCCCCACCCCCGGACCTCCTCGAAGGTGTACGGCTCGTGGCCGCTGCCGGTCCCGATGGACACCACGAGCACGTCGTCCAGGCTGCCCCGGGTGCCGGGCGGGTGGTGGCTGAGGACCTCGGCCAGGGCGCTCATGGCCGGGTTGTTGACGACGACACCCCCGTCGATGAGCACCCGGGGTTGAGGTTGGCCGGGGACCTCGACCTTGACCGGCTCGAAGTAGGTCGGCGCCGCCGACGTGGCCCGGGCGACCTCCCAGAACGGGTGGTCGCGCCGATCGGGATCCTCCCTGGCCCGGACCGTCTTGAAGAAGTACGGCGTGCGGCCTCGCAGGTCGTAGCTCGGGATCAAGAGCTCCGGCATGGTCGCCGGGTCGACCTCGCTCAACCGGTGGTCACCGAAGAAGCGCTTGAGCACCGCTTCGATGGGCTGGCTGGGGTAACGCTCCTCGGCCAGGCCGGCCAGGCTCGTGAGGACGTGGTGCCAGGGCCGGTGGAAGATCTTGGGCCCCTGCTCACGGTAGAACCCGACGATGTCCTCGGCCGTGTGCTTGGGCCGGCCGCTGGCATCGGGCAGGACCAGGCCCAGGGCCAGGATCCCGCCGGTCGAGCTGCCGGCGACCAGGTCGACGTGGTCGGCCAGCGGCCCGTCGAGGCGTTCCTCGAGACCCGCCAGGATCGTGGCCGAGATGATGCCCCGGATCCCGCCGCCGTCGAGGCTCAACACCGTGGTGGGCATGTGGGCCCGGCATGAGGTGCGGGCCCATAGGTTTGGCTGTGGGTCTGCCTGGGCCCGACATGATCGGCTTGCCTGGCCAACCTCAACACAGAGACACAGAGGAAGGCACAGGGCGCACAGGCCCCTTCATGGTCCCTACCAGGGTCCTCTGTGGTCCTCTGAGGCCCCAGCGTCTCCGTGGTGAGGTGCTCGCCAAGATGGCAGGGCCCGTCTGCCCGGCGCCGCGGTCCATCAGGCGGAGCAGAGGTCGCCGAGACGCCGGTCGATCACCGACCTCCAGGGTCAACCCGCCTGGGCAGTGCTCGCTCTGCTACCTCTGCTCTCCGCCACCGTCCCCAACGACTGTCAGCTAACCTGCTTCAGCTCGTCGACCATGGCCTCGACCACGTCCAGGCCGCCGTGCCAGAACGCGCTGTCGGTGATGTCGATGCCGTGCTCGGCCAAGAGGGCTTCGGGGTCCCGGCTGCCGCCGGCCTCCAGGATCTCGATGACGCTGTCGGCGAAGCTCGGGTCCTCCTGGTACCGGGCGTAGAGGCTGATCGAGAGCAGAGCCCCGAAGCTGTAGCTGGAGACGTAGAACGGAGCCGCGTTGAAGTGGGGGATCAGCATCCACTCCTTCTCGAACATCTCCGGGATGTCCAGGTCACCGAACTGGTCCCCGAGCAGTCGGCGGTACACCTGGTCGATCTCCCGGGTGGGGGCGCCGTCCATCACGAGGTCGTGGGCCTGCTGCTCGAACAGGGCGAAGTAGGCCTGGCGCTGGATCGTGGCGTACAGGTCGGCCAGGCGCTCGCTCACGATGGCCTTGGTCGCCTCGGGATGCTGGTCGACCAGGTGGTGGTGGAGCAACAGCTCGCTGAAGACGCTGGCCGTCTCGGCCAGCGGGAGGGGCGGGCTGGCGACCAGGGGGTGGCGGTCCTCGGCCAGCATCGAGTGGATGGCGTGGCCGAACTCGTGGGCCAGGGTGGAGACGCTGCGGGTGTCGTCGGTGTGGTTGAGCAGGACGTAGGGCGTCATGTCGGTCAGCGGGGTCGCGCAGAAGGCGCCACCGCGCTTGTTCTCCCTGGGGAAGGCGTCCACGTGCTGCTCGTCGAAGACCCGCTGGGCCAGGGCGTGGAAGCGGGGGTGGAACCCCTCGAAGACGTCCATGACCGTGGCCTTGGCCTCGTCGAACGGGATCTCGACGTCCTCGGCCTCGATGGGCGCGTAGATGTCGTACCGGGAGAAGGCCCCCTCGACCTCGTCGGCCTTCCAGGAGAAGTAGGCCTGCCAGATGTCGCCCCGGTCCACGCAGGCTTGGAGCATGGTCTCGACGACCTCGTCGCTGACCTCGTTGGAGAGGTTCATCGGTGTCATCGACCGCGGGTAGCCCCGGTGCTTGAGGTTCTCGGTGTTCCAGTCCCGGATGATCGACCGGTAGATGTGGGACAGCAGCGAGCTGTGCTCCTGGTAGACCTCGTAGAGCTCGTCGTAGGCCGCCCGGCGCAGCTCACGGTCCGGCGAGTAGACGTACCGTTGCAGGTCGCTTTGGGTCACCGTCTCGCCGGTCTCCGGGTCCTCGAACCGGAGGTTGCTCGTGAGGATCTCGCGGGCCTGCTGGACCGCCGAGACGCCGGCCATGTCCTTGTCGGCGATGATCTCCTCGACGTCCTCGGTCAGGGTGTACGGCGCGAAGTCCCGCAGCGTGTGGTAGTAGTGGGCCAGCTCGGGGTCCTCGGGTTCGAGCTGCTCGGCCCGGTCCTCGTCCAGGTGCTTGATCCAGTGGGACAGGAAGCGGACGCGGTTGGAGGCCTCGGTGGTGACCTGCCGGGTGCGCTCCATGAACGTCTTGGCATCGTCATCGCTGGTGTCGGCCGCGAAGGCCAGGGAGCCCCGGTAGGACAGCCGGCGGGCGACCTCGCGCATCTCGCCCATGGTGTCGAGCAGAGCCTCGAGGTCGTCACGGGAGAGCTTATCCAGACGGGCCTCGGCGGCCTCGATCTCCTGGACCTTGGCCTCGAGCGCTTCGAGGTGCGGCTTGGTGTGCTCGTCGTCGATGCTCGGCAGGATGTCGCTGAGGTCCCACTGCACGAGGTGACCGACGGCCCTCGGCTACGTATGGCTTGCCCTTGTGGCCGTCGAGCCCTGGGGGAGCACCCCCTGAGCCCGGCTGGGACGCGAGGGTCCCGGCATCCTTCGTGGCCTGACGGCGACCGTGTCGGCCTGGTTCCAAGGGACCCTTCAAGGTCCCCCGGCCCTACTGGCCCCTGGTATGGCGTTCATCGACGTGATCGAGCCCGAGGAAGCCGAGGGGGCCCTGGCCGAGTTCTACGACCGGGTGGGGGCCGAGCGCGGCAACGTCTCCAACGTGCTCAAGGTCGCCAGCCTGAACGCCGACCTGAGCGCCGCGCATCTCGACCTCTACCTGTCGATCATGTACAACCGGGCCGCCGGCCTGGATCGCCGGCGCCGGGAGCTGATCGCCGTGGTCGTCTCGTGGCTCAACGACTGCGAGTACTGCATCACCCACCACGCCGAGGCCCTGGCGCGTCACGAAGACGACACGCGCGTCCTGGAGGCCCTGGTCAAGGATCCCAAGACGGCGCCCCTGGAGCCCGAGGATAAGGCCCTCACCGCCTACGCCATGAAGTTGACCAGCCGACCCGGTGAGATCGCCGAGGACGATGTCGAGGCCCTGCGGGAGGCCGGTTTCGACGACCAGGACATCCTGGCCGCCGGGGCGGTCACCAGCTACTTCAACTTCGTCAACCGGCTCAACCTGGGCCTGGGTGCCGAGCTCGAGGACGCCGCCGAGCGCGACTACGACTACTGACGCTCACCCGTGAGGCACCCTGCCACGTAAGTACCGATACCTCCCTGGTGGGTCGGAGGCCAAGGCATGGCAGGCGACCGTCGATACCTCCCGCTCATCGCGGCCGGGCTCCTCCTGGCGATGCTGGCCCCCACCCCGGTGGGGGCCTGGCCGGATGCGGTGCGGGTGGTGGTCCCGCTGGACACGCTCGGGCCCGAGCGCCTGGCCGACGCCGTGGCTGAGACCGGTGGCGAGATCGTCCGGGTCGATCAACGCCTCGAGTTCGCGGTCGTCTCCACGCCCAGACCCGACCAGCTCGAGGACCGCCTGGCTGTCCAGGTCCAGCCGGATGCCGAGGCCGCCGAGACCGTCCAGGCCGGCTGGCTGGATGCCCCGGCCGATCCCAGGTACTCCGACCAGTGGGGCCCCCGCTACCTGGACATGCACCAGGCCTGGGGTCTCGAGGACGGCGACCCTGCTGTCACGGTCGCGGTGATCGACAGCGGGATCAACGTGAGCCACCCGGACATCGATCCCGCCCAGGTCCGGTTCGGCCACGACTACGTCGAGGACGACGAGGTCCCCAAGGACGAGCGCGGCCACGGCACCCACGTCGCCGGGATCGTGATGGCCACCCGCGACAACCGGGAAGGCATCGCCGGCATGGCCGACGTCACCGTCCTGGCCATCCGGGTGCTCAACGCCACGGGCAAGGGCTTCTGCAGCGACGTGGCCTCGGGCGTCCGGGAGGCCGTCGACGAGGGCGCCGAGGTCATCAACCTGAGCCTGAGCTGCACGTCCGACCACCAGCCGCTCCACGAGGCCCTACGCGACGCACGGGACGCCGGCGTGCTGGTCGTCGCCGCGGCCGGCAACCACTGGGATGCTCGGCAGGCGCTCAAGGAGCGGTGCGTGGTCCACCCGGCCCGGTACCCCGAGGCCTTGGCGGTCGGTGCGGTCAAGGGGGCGCCCGGTGTGGCTGGGACGACCCTGAGCGTCTCGGCCTCGAGCTTCTCCTGCCGCGGTCCCGAGGTCGAGCTCGCCGCGCCAGGAGAGGACATCCTCTCGACGACCGGTGGCGGGTACGCCTCGTGGTCCGGGACCAGCATGGCAGCCGCGCACGTCTCGGCCACCGCGGCGCTCGTGCTCTCGGCCACCCCGGGGCTCACCGCCGAGCAGGTCCGCGCCCGCCTGGCCACCACCGCCGACGACCTTGGCCAAGAGGGCCGGGATGAGGCCTACGGTCACGGGATGGTCGATCCGGTCGAGGCCATCGGCGGCAGCCCCGTGCCCACGGCGGGCTGACCGTCTCACCAGGGCAAGGCACCCGGGGTCCCGAGCAGGGTGGCTTCCAGGTGCGGGACCGCGGCCTCGCCGAGGCCCGGCTGCTCGTCGACGGGGCCAAGCCCGTGCTCGGCGCTCTGCGCGACGAGCGCGCCCGTGTCCACAGCCGAGGAGAGCTCCACCTCCCCGGGAGCCGCGTAGGGCGCCACCGGCTTGCCCGCCCGCCTGGCCTCCAAGGTCCCCCCCTCGGGGACCGGCTCGGGCATGCCGCGGTCGAGGACGACGAGCAGCCCAGGGTCCATGGCGGTGGCCACGTCGCCCAGCCAGCCGCCCATCTGGAGGTTGGCCTCGTAGCGATGACCCTCGGGCACGTGGTCGGCGTGCGCCTCCAGGAAGGCTTGCACCGGTCGGGGTGCAGACGCCAGGTGCTCCTCCCAGGTCCAGGCCTCCTCCGCGAAGCTCACGTGGACCTCCTGCCAGCCGTCGGGCGCCCGCTGGACCCAGTGGACCGGGAAACTGCCGAACAGCTCCTTGGCGACGACGACCGCGGGCCCGTGGTCCAGACCCGAGGCGGACCCGACGACCTTGCCTTGGACGCCGAACTCCTGGATCACCGCCACCAGCCGGGTCCGCCGGGCCAGGCGCGGCTCGATGAACACCAGCTCGAGCTCCTGGACCAACTCGTCCTCCAAGGCGGCCAGCAGGAACCTCATCAGCTTGCCCGAGCCGGCCCCTTGCTCGATCAGCCGGGGCGAGCCGTGGGCCTGGGCGAACCGGGTGAACAAGCGGGCCAACTGCCGGGCCACACCGGAGACGTAGACGGTGTCGTCGGTGGCCCGCTGGGAGCGCCGGCGGCGGTCGCGCCGGGTGTAGAAGCCGTGCTTGGGCGCGTAGAGCGCCTCAGCCATGTAGTCCCGGAAGGGCATCGGGCCCTGGCCTGCCAAGCTCTCGGCAAGCGGCGTCGGCCAAGGCGCTGGGCTGGAGGACACGTGGGTGGCCGTCGCCAGGACCGGTGACGGTTAAGAGGTTTCGCCCTGCGGCAGCCCGGGCCGCGACGGGCCGACGGTCCGCGATGGGGAGGGGTCGGTGGTTGGCGCCGGAGGTTCGGGAGCGATCGGGCATGCCAGCAGGCGGGGATCGCCTGCCTGAGCGGGCGTCGTGGCTCTCCGCGGGGGATCGGTGGCCTGGGTTGGGTCCTCAGGCCCGGGTCCAGGCGTCGCGGGGGAGGGCCTCGTAGACCGAGCTGTCCTCGCGGCGCTCGCGCGCCTCTGCCGTCTCGGCCATCGTGTCGATCTGCTCCCAGCGGATCCGCCAGAAGAACGCCCGGCGGATGTGACCCTCCTCGTTGCGGTACTCCTCGCGGCGGAAGGAGAGCAGGCGCTTGTTCTCCAGGGTGTAGAAGATCGACCGGAGATCGGGATCGAGGTTGTCGTCGTCCAGCTCCTCCTTGCCCTGGAACGCGCCGACGACGTACCCGGCGATCTCCATGGCATCGGAGCGGTCCATGTCCAGCTCGTCGCGGAGCGCGTGGGCCAGGGCGGCGGTCAGCCGCTCGTGGCGCTGCGGTTCGAGGAGCTGCTGCATCTACGGTGCCCTCCTGACCATGGCTTGGCAGGCTTGTTGGAGGACGACACCCATGTACCACGGCGCCTGTGATCCATAGCCGGCCGACGGCCCTAGCTTGAGGGCGGTCGGGGCGACCTGGAGAAGGCGGCTGCTAGAGCTTGCGCTACCCTTGTTGCTGCTCATCTGTCACACCTCTCAGACCGAGGCCCTTGGGACCCCTGCAAGCTAATCGAGACTCAGTGATGGTTTAAAATTTGCTACAGCCCCGCATGGTTGGCGGGCCCCGTCAAGGCCCTGGCTTGCCGACGGACTCATGGTCCCCGGGCTGATGCCAAGGTGTGCACGTCATCCGGATCCCCCCCGGGCGGCTCGATCGCTTCGTCGAGGTTCTTGAAGGGATGGGCGCCCAGCATGTCGAGACCAAGGGCGACCACGAGGCCTTCCGTGTCGAGATGGGCCGCTGGCCGTTGGTCGGTTACGCCACAGGCAAGGTGACCTTCGACGAGGATCAGCTCGTCGAGGTGCTGGAGGACGCGATCCGGGAGGTCATCGACCGGCCCGCCGGCCCGGTGGTCGGCAGCGACGAGGCCGGGAAGGGCGAGTGGTTGGGTCCGCTGGTGGCCGCCGCCTGCGCTGTGATGCCCGGCGACCGGCCGCCGCTGGTCGCCCGCGGGGTGATGGACAGCAAGGAGGTCTCCGGGGCGGCCATGGGCAACGTCGCCCAAGCCGTCGAGGACGTCTGCCCGCACAACGCCGTCGTCCTCATCTCGCCCAGCCGGTTCAACGAGCTCTGGCCCCGGTTCAAGCAGGAAGGCAAGAGCCTCAACGATCTCGTCGCCTGGGCGCATGCCAAGGCCCTCGGGGACGTCATCGGTCAACTCGAGGACGACGGCCAAGCCAGCGGGGCCCGGGTCGTCGTCGACGAGTTCTCACGGGTGGCCACCGAGGCCCGGACCGCCAAGACGTTCGATACCGATGCCTACCCGGTCGAGCAGCGCCCACGTGCTGAGGACGAGATCGCCGTGGCCGCCGCCAGCGTCCTGGCACGGGCCGCCCGGGAGCGCTGGATCGACGCCTTCGAACGCCGGGAGGGCGTCCCCATCCGCTCGCTGGACCGGGAGGCCGCCAAGGCGCACGAGAAGAAGGACGCGTTCGCCAAGGTCGGCTACCTCTGACGGACCGGTGAGCCGGTCTCGGGGAGAAGAGGGGTGGCCAAGCCGCCAGGGCGCGCGGTTGGACGTCGGTTCAGCGTCCTGCGCAGCCCGGCGACCGGCCGGGATCTCGGAGCGGGTTCCCACGTTCGCTCTGGTTCAGAAGGATGGGCCGAACGGTCAGCTCGCCGAGCGCTTCCAGCAGTCCGACGGCAGGTTCTCGTAGACACCGTCGTCGCAGCCATCGGTCTCGCGAGCCTCCTCGAGGTCCTCACGGACGCCGTCCAGGTGGAAGCGCCAGAAGAAGCCACGGAGAGTCATGCCGTCCTCGCCCTCGTACTCGATGCGCCGGAAGGTCAGGATGCGCTTGT
>CAYXGD010000068.1:0-9796 GCA_964464425.1 uncultured Thermoplasmatales archaeon | reverse complement strand
CGACGGGACCAGGGACAGCTTTATGCGTCCACAGCAGCACATAGGCAAGGAGTCCAATGCCTTCTACAGGGATCACGCTGGCTACCAAGTGGTTGGACCTGGACCTGGGCCGCTACCAGGTCGTCCTCAACCACGACGACGCGGACGAGCTAGGGGTCCATCCCCAGGACCGGGTCCAGGTGTCGGCCAACGGTCACAGCGTGGTCTGCATCTTGGACACGACCGCCACCGTGGTCCAGGCCGGCGAAGCAGGCATCTTCCCCGACGTGGGGCGTGCACTGGACGTCGACGACGACGCCGACATCCACTTGCGCCCAGCCGAGAAACCCGAGAGCGTGGCGTACATCCGCCGCAAGATGGAGGCTGGGCGGCTGGAGCCACAGGAGATCAGGACCCTGGTCGAGGACATGGTCCGTGGTGCCCTGACCGACGTGGAGCTGGCGAGCTTCGTCACCAGCGTCCAGATCCACGACATGGACATCGAGGAGACCGCCGCGCTGACCCGGGCGATGGTCGACACCGGCGAGATCATCGAGTTCGAGGACCATCTGGTGTTCGACAAGCACAGCATCGGCGGCGTGCCCGGGAACAAGATCACCTTGCTCACGGTCCCGATCGTGGCGGCCGCCGGGCTCAAGATCCCCAAGACCAGCAGCCGGGCGATCACGGGTGCGGCCGGTACCAGCGACGTCGTGGAGCTCTTCTGCAACGTCCACCTGTCAGCCGACGAGATCCGCCGCATCACACGGGAGGCCGGCGGCGTCATGGCCTGGGGCGGTGCGGTCAACCTGGCCCCGGCCGACGACATCATCATCCGGGTCGAGCACCCGCTCAGCCTCGACCCGCGCTCCCTGCTCCTGGCCAGCGTCATGGCCAAGAAGGCCGCCGTCTCGGCCGACCATCTGGTCATCGACATCCCCATGGGCGAGGGTGCCAAGATCGCCACCATGGACGATGCCAAGTCCCTCTCCCGCGATTTCATCGCCCTCGGGGATCGCCTCGGGATCGATGTCGAGTGCGCGATCACCTACGGTGGCCAGCCGGTCGGGAAGACCGTCGGACCGGCGCTGGAAGCCAACGAAGCCCTGCGGGCGCTCAGGAACGAGGCCGCCCCTGAGAGCTTCATCAAGAAGTCCACGGCGGTGGCCGGTATCCTGCTCGAGATGGGTGGACTGGCCCGGCGTGGCAAGGGGCAGGAGCTGGCGGAGAAGATCCTGCAGGATGGCCGCGCCTACGACGCCTTCTGCGACATCGTGCAAGCCCAGGGCGGGCCAGAACCCCACGAACACCCGGTCGGCGAACACACATGGGACGTCATGGCCCCCCGGGACGGCTACATCAGCCGGGTCGACAACCGGGCCCTCGTCCAGCTCGCACGAGCCCTGGGAGCACCCAGGGTCAAGGGGGCCGGGATCGAGCTCCCGCAGAAGAAGGGCGACAAGATCGACGAGGGCGAGGTCCTGCTCACCCTGCACGCCGAGAGCGACTACCAGCTCCAGCACGCCCGGAAGCTGGCCGACAACCTCACCCCGGTCGAGGTCGAGGGTATGCTCCTCGAGCGGGTCCCGGAGTGGCACGAGGTCGGGGCTGCGCGCGTGGAACCCACGGGTTAGCCGGACGGGTCCTCCCTGACACCCCGGTACGAGCTATGTGTGGCAGGCCCGGAACCCGCGGCCACCTCGTACAAACGGCCTACCCCTTGTCGAAGAGGGTCGCCCCGCCGTGGTCCGGCATCCGGTCACCGAACTTGGAGACCGACGACTCGAAGCAGGTCCCGGGCAGGCACGTCCACATCTGGCTGATGAGGCGGGCGTCGTGCCAGGCTCCTTCGAACGCATCGGTGGAGATGTTGTACGAGATCGTGGACGCCTCCAGGTCAAGGTCGAAACACCCCGGGCCGTCGCAGGACAGCTGCGTGACGCCGGTGCCGGCCTTATCGATCCACCGGTCCACGCTCTCGGGGTGCCCATCCTCGTCGATCCGGAACTCGATCCTGACCCGGTTGATCCCCGGGTCCTCCGGATGGAAGATGAACTCGTAGTCGTACCATTCCTCCCGGTCCTCGTACTCGCTTGGACAAGCGACGGCCAGATCGGCGAATCGGATCACCATCTCCGTGCCATTCCAGACCCCTCCCACGCCATCGCTCCGGTTGTGGAACGGCGTGAAGCTTGCCCCCAGGAAATCGGTCCGGGGGCACGAAGCACCGAGAGTCAGGGGATGGGCCCCCGCCTGCAGGTCCCCGGAGGGATCCGTGAGCGTCTCTGGAGGATGGCTGGCCAACGCTGAGGAGATCACCAGGAGCACCAAGAGCGCCAGGGGTCGAAGGGAACGTCCACAGCTGGACAGGGTCACGATACCGAGCTCCGGGGGGTCAGGTCCCCTGCGGGGCCCGCTGCGCGCTCGTCGGTCTCGTCCCAGGCGTGGTGGTCGTGGTCTTGGCTCCCGCTGGGACTGGTCCGGGGGACCCGCTGCCGGAGCGCTGCTCGATCGGTGCCCACATCGCCACGGTGCCTCGCTCCGTCCGAACGCTGCCCGCACCTATGGTTCCTTGCCAGCCACCTGGGTGGTTGCAACAGCCGTGGCCGACCCGGCCGCCTGAGGCCCCTTGGCTAGGTCCCCGCAGCGCCTAAGACCCCCTCCGGCCTTCAGCGACCGTGCTCTGCTGGGCGATCTGGGGGACGTTGGCGCTGATCAACGTGGCTGGGTTCTTCCTGGTCCGGCACGACAAGCGGGCTGCGCAACGGTCCCACCGGGCCGATGCCCCGGACCGGATCCCGGAGCGGGCCTTCCACCTCATCGCGGCCATCGGTGGTTGGCCTGGCGAGGTGGCCGCCATGCGGACCTTCCGCCACAAGACCCGCAAGCGCGGGTTCCAGGCCTGGATGGTCGTGGCCTCGATCGTCGGGACGCTCGGCTGGCTGGGCTGGCTGGTGCTCTTCGGCTGCATCGATCCCACGCTCTGGGGGCTGAGGTGAGACCGTGGCCAAGCAGGTGGGCCTCCCTGCCCGTGACGGGTACGAGCTGGCAGGCACCCTCTTCCTGCCCGAGGCCCCCATCGAGGCGGCGCCGTTCGTCCTCGTGGGTCCCGCCATGGGGGTCCCGCGCCGTTTCTACCGGCGGTTCGCCACCTACCTGGCCGACCAGGGCCTCCCGGCGCTCTCCTTCGACTACCGCGGCATCGGGGGCTCGGCGCCGGACGACCTGCGCGGGTTCGAGGCCACGCTCTACGACTGGGCCGAGCAGGACATGGCCGGCGTCCTCGACTGGATCGAGGAGACCCAAGCCCCCGACCGGATCGTCCTGGCCGGGCACAGCGTCGCGGGCCAGCTCTTCGGCCTGGTCCCGGGCCGCGACCGGGTCGAGCGCGTCTTGACCGTGACCAGCGTCAAGGGCCACTGGCGCCTGTGGCCCCGCCGGCACCGGCCCAAGCTCCTGTGGCTCTGGTACGTCGTCATCCCTGCTCTGACCCGTACCGTCGGGTACTTCCCCGCCCGCCTGACCGGTCTCGGCGGCGAGGACCTGCCAAGGGGCGTGGCGGAGACGTGGAGCCGCTGGGGCCGGCACCCCGACTACATGGTGGACCCGGAAGGACGCGCCTTGTACGACGGGTTCGCCAGCTACCAGGGCCACGTCCGAGCCTACACGTTCACCGACGACTGGTACGCGCCCTGGGAACCGTCCCAGGCCCTGATCGAGCTGTTCGAGCAGGCGACGACCGAGCACCTGCACGTCGATCCCACCGACCGAGGCCTCGACGGGATCGGCCACTTCGGCTTCTTCCGGCCCCCGATCGGTCGCCAGGGCGGCCTATGGGACGAGGCGGTGATCTGGCTGGCCGACCACCCCACGACCAGGTAAGGCGTGCGTCCCCACCATCGAGGGGCCATCAGCGAGCCATGCTGGCGCCCGGGGAAGGCCAAGGCCCAAGACCCCCAGCGCCTTTGGGTGCCCGGATGCCCGTCACGGCCTTCTCGGTGCTCCGGACGCTCCACATCCTCTCGGCGGCGCTTGCCCTTGGCGCGCTGGTGGCCGTCACCTTCATGCAGCCGGGGCGCCGGATCCCGCCGGTCCTCCACAAGGCGCTGCTGGAGCGCATCGGCAGGATCGAACGCCTGGCGATCTGGCCCGGCACGGTGGGCGTGCTCCTGGCCGGGCTCCTGTTGGTCGAAGGCCCGGTGGCCCGGTTCAGCTTCACAGCGCCCGATGCTGGCTGGTTGCACATCGGTAGCACCCTGTGGCTCTTCCTGGCCGCCACGGTTTTCTGGATGACCAGCAGCCGCCGCAAGCTCGAGGCCCTGGCCGAGGAGGGCTCCAGCGGGATCAGCCGGGCCGACCGGCTGTGGAACCGGTGGCTGGCCGCCGCGATCCTGGCCATCCTGCTGCTCGGCGGCGGGATCGCCACGATGACGATGAAGCTGGCAGCGTGAGCCCGCGGCCCGTTCTCATGGTCGCCCGCAGCCGTCCCATCCTGCCCCGAGCTTCTGCCACGCGTCGCTCCCCCAGACACCGGCGGGTGCCTCCTATCCCTGGTGGCGTGGGCAGACCGCCCGGGCGAGGGTTCGGGCCGTGGGGACCCAGCGCCAGCTCGCCTGGGGGTCCATGGAGGCAGTCCCATGGCCGGACGGGGCTTGGCCGGTGGCCGCCTCGGGCCACGGCCGTCAACCGGTGTGCTCGTAGATGGACGTCGAGCCCCAAGTGCCGACCTTGCGCCAGTTCTCACCGTCGAGGAACCCGGTGGGCATGCCCCAGGCGCGGACGTGGTTGTCGACGATCGCGTAGGTCCCCGGGTGCTGGGCCAGGTAGCGCTCGCGTGTGGCCGGTTCCCGCCAGAACGCTTCATCGAAGACGGCCGGATGGCCGGTCATCGCCTCGTAACCGACCCTGGTCGGCCACGAGCCTGCCTGGACGACGCCCGGGTCCTGGTCGGCTAGGAACCCCCAGGCCTCGTAGTCGTGGGGCTCGTACATCTCCCCCCACGGATCCTCGGCCAGGGTGGTCGGCAAGGTCAGCGCCGTGAGCCCGGCCAAGAGGAGGACCGTGGCGACGGCCGCCCCGCGGGAACCACCCACCGACCGGACGCCGGTCCAGACGGCCTCGACCCCCACGGCGATCAGCATGGCCAAGCCCGGGAAGAGGTAGACGACGACCCGCTCGGAGACCCACGGGACGCCGAACCAGTCGACGATCACGAACGGCAGCGTGAACCCCACCCAGAGGAGGCCCAGGAATGCGAACCGGTCCCGGAACCGGTCCCAGGCCAACGCGACGAGGGCGCCCACGCCGCCGAGGACCAAGGCCGGGACGGTGAGCATCCGGCTGAGGTCCACGTCGGGCGGGAAGGTCGTCAAGATGGCGGGGTCCTGGAGGATAGCGACCAGGGTCCCAGTGCCGGTGGAGGCCAGGTCCCTGGCCGGGTTGAACACGCCTGGGACGAACAGGAGGGTCACGAGGAGGCCCACGCCCGCGATCCCGGCCGCAGCGACCAGGCGCCGGTCCACGGTGCCCTCGCGGAGCGCGACGACGGCGGCGAAGGCGCCGGCCACCGGCACGTACAGGGCCAGCGACCAAGGGTGGACCGGGAGCAGGAAGGCCACGCTACCGGCGATCCCCCAGAGGGCCCATCGTCCCCCGTCGACGGCCCGCAACGTCCACCACATCATCAGGGGCAGGAGGACCAGCTCGATGAACGGTGGATGGAGGACGCTGGTCCGCTTGATGACCTCGGGGCTGACGGCGACCAGGAGACCGGCCGTGAGGGCACCGGCAGCGCCGACCCGTTCCCGGCAGAGGAGGTAGGTGGTCAGCACCACGAGACCGCCGATCAGGGGTGGTCCCAGGCGGGCGACGTGGTAGAACACCTCAGGTCCCATGGCGGCCAAGGGTAGGAGAAGGATGTAGAAGCCGGGCGGGTACAGGCGGCTTGGGAACCCGTTGCCGTGGAGGATATCCCACGTCCGGGCCATGTGCATGTACGGGTCCTCGGAGGTGATGATCGGGGTCGACAACGGCTGTTCGAGGCGCAGCCAGAGGCCGAGCCCGACCACCGCGACCAGGACGAGGTGGCGCAGCGCCAGCCGGTCGGCCAGCTCGTCCAGGTCGATACGTGAAGCGACGTGCTGGAGCGGGTTCCTTGTCGGGGTCTCGGGCGGAGCCATGGCCAGCGACCTGGGCCGACGGATCCGTCGACCTCTGGGGAAGCACGTCGGGACGCCGGGTTAAAGCGTGTGGTCCCCGCCTCGAAAGGTGCCAGATCGGCGCGTGGTCAGGTCAGCAGAAGCTGATGCAGTGGCCGCCGGCGTCGATGCAGACGCAGAAGCCAGGCCCGGGACCGGCCGATGCGACACCGGCGGTCAGGAGCAGGGCGGCCAGGACGATCGTGCTCCGGAGCAACCATCGTCGAGCGGTGGTCTCGGTCATCGTTCTCACCGAACCGCGAACCTGGGTTCCGGGTCATGACCGTTGCTTCCACGGTTCTCTAACGGTCCGACAGCCTGGCCCAGGCTGGGCCGTGCTACGTGGAGGAGAAGGGAGAAGAGATGAGGGAGAGAGGATGGGAGCCGGGCATCGCCCGGCTGGATCCGGCGATCACTCGCCGGCTTGGACCTCGACGCTGCCCGTGGCCGGGTCCGTCGTGGCCTCACCGTCCTCGTACTCGTAGTCACCAGGCGCCAGGTCCTCGGGCACCGTCCACGTCCAGCTCTCGCCCGGCGCGATGCTCGGCGAGTCCTGGAGCGTCTCGTTGGCGAAGTCGACGCTGTGGGTCGAGTTGCCCTCGTTGGTCCACGTGATCGACTCGCCAGGCGCGACGGTGATGTTCTGCGGCTGGAACTCGGTGCTGGTGGCCAAGCCGGCGGCACCTTCGTCGTGGATCTCGACCACGTTGCCGGCGGTGTCGTTCCCGCCGGTCTGGTTGCCGGTCTCGTTCCCGGTGCCGTTGCCGTCCATGCCCTCGCTGTGGACCTCGAACTCGATCTCGTCGGACCAGTACGCCTGGCCGTCGTTGAAGGCCCGGGCACGACCGTAGTAGGTGCCGGGCTCCTCGACGGTGAACGTCGCGTTGTAGTCCCCGGGGACCTCGGCAGGTTTCGTCAGGCCTTCCTGGTGGTCGTAGTCGCTGGCCGACGGGTCCTGCACCGAGGAGGTGCCCCAGTAGAACGACGTCTGGTCGATCTGACCCGGCGTCCCCGAGAGGCCCCAGTCCACGGTGATGTTCTCACCGGTCTGGGCGCTGTCCGGGCTATCGGCGATCTCGACCAGGACGGGCGCCTGCGGCGTCCCGTTCTCGGCGGCGGAGACCTCCACCTCGACCTCGTCGGTCCAGACGGCCTCGCCGTTCTCCTCCAGGAGGAGGCGAGCGGCGAAGTAGTACGTCCCCGGCTGGTTGATCGTCACCGAGGCGTCGTACTCACCGGGCACCTCGGCCGGAGCAACGCGGCCCGCGCTCTCGTCGTAGTCCGCGGCGGTCCGCGGCTGGCTGGAGGACTCCATGCCGTAGTAGACCCGGGTCTCGGCGGCCTCACCGTCTGGGCCGTCGACCTCCCAGGTCATGGTGATGGTCTCGCCGGCGGTCGCGTCCTTCGGCTCTTCCGTCCATCCGGCGCTGTAGTCGCCTGCGGCGCCGCTATCGTCGGCGACGCACCCCGTCAAGGGCACGGCGATCAGCGCCAGCGCGATCAGCCACGTTCCTCGCATGGCAACCCTGAGGGGCGCCGATGGGGTACATAGCCCCTTGCCCACGCGTTTCGAAGCATGGGAGGGGGTACCAGGACCCGCGAGATCGGCGCTCGCCACCAGGACCCGTCGCCAGCGGTCGGCTGACCGGTGCAGGCCCCCGACGCCCCCTACCGCGACCCCCGGCCGGGTCTGCGGTTCCGTGGCGAACCGAGCCTTGACCCTTGGCTCGTCGCTGGTCCCCCCATGGTCGATGGCGACGATGTCACGAGCGGTCTGTTGCTGACGGCGTACATCGCCGGGTCGAGCGTGCTGGGCCTGGCCTCCCGAGGGTTGGCCGGGGACCCGGCAGGGACGATCCGGTTCGTCGGTGAGGTCTGGTCGGCCAGCCTGGTGGCCGATCTCGCGTTCGTGGGCGGGATGGCAGCCGCGGGCATGGTCGGTGCCCGGTTGGCCCGGGAACGCCGCCACACCCTCCTCGCCATGGGGGCCAGCCTTGGCCTTGCGCTGGCGACCTACTGGATGGCCTTCCTGCTGCTGCCCGACGGTTCCGCAGGCGGCATCCCCGGGGGGACCTCCGCGCTGGAGGCGTTGAGGTTCGTGGCGACATGGGGCGCCCCAGGGTTGGTGCTGGCCACGCTGGCGCCAGCGCTCTGGATCCGGGCCGAGGAGGTCCTCTGGCCCGACGATCAGCGCACGGGCCTTGGGACCTGAGAACGACCGTGACCGGGCGCCCCCGGGGAGCCGTCGCGTGAGCGAGCAGCGACCTCCAGATACGCACGAACGGCCAGCGTCTGGCCAGCCGCTCGTGCTCTCCCGCGAGACCGCACCTAGGGTGATAGGCGCGTGCGGTCCACCGCGGTGGCCGCTCACCGGCCTCCGCCCTTCGGGGGTCGGCCGGTGGGGCGGCCAGATCTGTACGAACCCTCGCGCCCGCTGGTCCTGTTCCCCGGCGTGAGGGTTCGTACGCTCCCGCGAGACCGCACCTAGGGTGATAGGCGCGTGCGGTCCACCGCGGTGGCCGCTCACCGGCCTCCGCCCTTCGGGGGTCGGCCGGTGGGGCGGCCAGATCTGTACGAACCCTCGCGCCCGCTGGTCCTGTTCCCCGGCGTGAGGGTTCGTACGCTCCCGCGAGACCGCACCTAGGGTGATAGGCGCGTGCGGTCTCGCGGGAACAAGACCGCCTCGCGGATGTTCTTGAGGCCGAGCATCTCCATGACGATCCGCTCGATGCCCAGGCCGAACCCGCCGTGGGGCGGCATGCCGTACTTGAAGGGCTTGAGGTAGTCGTCGAAGTCGCTGACCTCCAGGCCCTTGGCCTTGAGCCGGTCCTCGAGCATCTCGGGATCGTGGACGCGCTGGGCGCCGCTGGTGACCTCCATGCCCTTGTGACCCAGGTCGAAGCTGCGGGAGAGCTCGCCGTCGGGCATGGCGTAGAAGGGCTTGCAGGCCTCCGGGTACCGGGTGATGAAGTAGAAGTTGTGGCCCTTGTCACCCATGACCTGGCCCAAGGCCTTCTCGGCCTCGGTGGACAGGTCCTCGCCCCAGGGGACCTCCTCTTCGACCATGTTGGCCGTCCAGTCCAGCGCCTCGTCGTAGGTCACCCGGGGGAAGGGCGTGTCGGGGACCTCCAGCTCCACGTCCAGCCGGTCGAGCTCGGGCTGGCACGTGTCGGCCACGTGCTGCCAGATGGCCTGCACCAGGTGCTCGAGGACCCACAAGACGTCGTCCTCGTCGTCGATCCAGGCGACCTCGCAGTCGAAGGCCGTGGACTCGTTGAGGTGCCGCCGGGTGTTGTGGCTCTCGGCTCGGAAGTACTTGGCGACCTCGAAGACCTTGTCGAGCCCCGTGGCCATCATGGTCTGCTTGTAGAGCTGGGGGCTCTGGGACAGGTAGGCGGTGTCCTCGAAGTACTGGACCTCGAAGACGTCGGTCCCGCCCTCGCTGGCTGCGCCGATGATGTTCGGGCTGTGGATCTCGGTGAAGCCGTTGTCCCGGAACCAGGCCCGGCCGCCTTCCAGGGCCGCCGAACGGATCCGGAAGATGGCCTGGACCTCGGGGTTGCGGACGTCCAGGAACCGGTTGTCGATCCGGGTGTCCAGCTCGGTGTCGACCCGGTCGA
>CAYXGD010000067.1:0-10118 GCA_964464425.1 uncultured Thermoplasmatales archaeon | reverse complement strand
GAGTCGCTCAGCGACGACATCCAGAGCGTCGGCGCCTACCCCATCTTCTACGACATGTGGGTGGATGAGGACGAGAACGGGAACCTCGACGTGAACCGCACCGCCGGCTGCAAGCCCGGGTTCGCCGAGGACTTCCGGTTCGCCGGTATGATGGAGGACGCCGGCTACGGTCCGAAGACCGGTCTGATCCAGGCCGTCTACCTGGCCGAGCCGACGGTCGTCTACAGCTCGTCCCGGTCCGAGTCCCTGGAGTTCCTGCAGGGCGGCAACGCGTTCGTGTTCGGCACCCAGTCGATCCTGGCGCACATGGACCAGGACACGCCTGACTCCGAGGTCAGGGCGGCCATCCAGGCTGCGCTGGACAAGATCCCGGTCAACCAGGACGGCAACCCCGACAACGACCTGGCGGTCGGTGACGCCAACGTCATCTTCCCCGGTCTGGAGATCGGGGTCCCCTCGGACTTCGGTGACCAGTGCCGTCAGGACACCGGGCAGTACAACCTGAACTGGGAGTTCTTCCACGGCTGCGATCTGGTGATCGCTGGCTGCGAGGGTGACACCATCGTCACGAGCATGCTCTTCGAGCTGCCAGACGGCACCCTCGGCGGGGGTCAGTTCCCCGTCTTCACGGAGGTCGGGTCCGGTGACCCGTACAACTTCCACACGGCCGCTGCCGGGTGGGACTCGCAAACGGGCCTGAACCAGTGGTTCGACGTCGACCCGTTCGACGGCGACTCGTCGCGCAACTGGGAGCAGGACAGCTCCCCGCCGACGCCTGAGTAGCCGGTCCTCCCGGCCAACGCACGCAGGGGTCTCCCTGCGTCTCTCCCTCTTCTCTTCCTTCTGATCGGCTCAGCGGGCGCTCCACCGCTCCGAGCCGCCGAAACGTTGATACTTCGCCACGGCCGTGCGACACCAGGCCTAGGGAGGCCGTGGAACGCGCGGTGGACCTGGGCTACCGTCCGCGATGGAGGTATGTTGGGTGAGAGTAGCAATAGCGACCGCGATCCTGCTGGTCGTGGGCATGGTCCCACTGGCCAGCGTGCCACTTGTCAGCGCCACGCACTTCAGCGTCGGGAACCAGGACTCCGTCGGGCTCCAGCCCACGGAGGCCGAGGGATCCCCCAGCATCTGCAACGATGCCAGCCTGCCGGGGTGCGAGGAGGTCTCTGACCTGTGGCTCTCGGGCACGAGCACGACGAACGCCGATGGCGACTGCGAGTACGAGCCGTCGGGCGATCTGGCCGACGCGCAGGCCGAAGCGACAGCGGCTACCTCGGCCGACGCCTTCTGCGGGGAGCTCGTCTACAACACGGCTCCCGGCCAGGGCGACTACACGCAGGTCAGCCCGCCCGACCAGGACTACCCTGGCGGCAACGCCTACGAGCTGACCTTCGACGCCGTCTGGTCCGGCTACGTCGGCAACTACGGGCTGTCGACCTGCCTGCCGGTCTTCTGCCCCGGCATCACCGGCAGCCAGCTCCTCTGGGAGACCGTGCACAACACGGGCGCCCAGGCGGGCATCAGCGACAACGCCGAGGAGGCCAACGAGAAGGAGGACCCGGACCACTTCCAGCAGTTCGCGGCCAACCTCCAGTTCCCGCAGGCCTCGCTGGTCGCCAGCCAGGCCTCGGGCCTGTACAGCGATAGCAACGGGTGGCTGGCCCAGACCGGCGACCAGAGCATCGTCGCCTTCCTGCAGACGCCCCGGGAGGACATCGACCTGGACGGGGACGGCAACGTCGACGACGACGAGCTCAAGGCGCTGGTCGACGGCAAGGATCTCGACGGCGACGGGACCGAGGATGGCCTGGACCTGAAGAGCCAGGGCGTGATCTCGGCGTCAGCCAACAGTCTCGTGTGCGCGTTCACCCCCGAGGCTGACGTCGCCATCACCGCCACCCAGGGCAACTTCTGCGAGGTCATCTTCAACTGGTTCGAGGAGGAGAAGAACCCGGACACCGACTTCGACGGATACAAGGACCCGTGCGGCAGCGCGACGTACGTCTGCGGCGCCAACCAGCCAGCCTGGTACGCCCAGCTCGTCTGTAAGGTCGCGCCGGTCACCGGCAGCGGTTGGGGCTGCGCGGCCAGCGGCGGCAGCCTGGGGCCGGACAGCACGTTCGCGACCCGGGACACGCCCAGCCGGAGCACCACCGACTACGACATCTGGCACTTCACCGTTGCGCCGGCCCCGATCGAGTGCGACGCCGAGCCCGGGTTCCAGTTCGCCACCAAGCAAGACGCCACGATCCCGTACCTGGCCCACGATCTCGACATCTTCGAGCCGGCCACCGGGGCCGTCGGCGTCGACCAGACCGATCCGGTGCGCGAGTGGGGCCACGCGTTCGGGGAGAACGCCGGCGGCAGCACCATCGGCACCGTCACCGGTCTGGATGTCGGGGAGCTCCTGCCCGCCGAACGGTACGCTGTGGACAAGGACTACCAGGTCGAGCCGAACAACCCCGGCGACACCAGCCAGTCCCTGGCCGGCGTGCAGGCTGAGACCGACGATCCGGAGCTCGTCCGGACCACCGGCGACGACTGCGCAGCCTTCCGCACGGGCCAGGAGACCCACTTCGACCCGTGGGTCGACCTGATCGACAGCCAGGTCTCCTGGTCGATCCCGGCCGTCCTCACCGACGAGCCGATCCACGCGGACCTGGCAGCCCACCAGCACCAGGACGCCGGCAACGCCGGGACGACGATGACCGGCGTGACCACCAGCGGCCAGGTCGGCATGTTCACCGACATCGACGACGACGGTGAGTACGATCAGGCCGCCTCCAGCGAGAAGTCCAAGGAGGCCATCGCCACCGGCGCCTACGAGCTCATCTACGACATCCGCGTCGACGAGACGACCGGCCAGCTGGACACCGACGGCGGCTGCACCGGCGGCTTCGGGCAGACCACGATCACCGAGCAGGCCTCCCAGGCCGGCTACGGTGCCTACACGGGCCTGCTCCAGGTCGTCTACAGCGACGCCATCAGCGCGCCCTACCACGACGGCCTGGGCTTCCTTGGCAACGTCAGCACCGGCGACACCGCCTACGTGCTGCTCAGCCAATCGCTCCAGGCTCACGTCGAGCGCGACGACCCGGTCGTCCAGACCGTGATCGACAACGCCCTGGCCAAGGTCCCGGGCTTCTCGCAGAGCACCGACGTCCGCTACGTCTCCCAGGAGGCCAACACCACCTCGGACTTCCTGGACCAGTGCCGGCAAGGCACCGGCGGCTTCTCCAGCCTGTGGGACATCGTGCGCCTGTGCGCGCCCGGATGCCAGGGTGACACCGTGGTGACCAGCTACGTCATGCAGCTGCCCGACGGCACCATCGGCGGCGGCGAGATCAAGGCGTTCGACCCGGACGCCGACGGCACGCCCTACGACTTCAACGCCAACCCGGCCGGGTTCTACGACAGCACGAACAACGTGCACCAGTGGTTCGACGTCGACCCCATCGACGGCGACGAGACCCGGAACACCGAGGGCAGCAGCGCGCCACCGGCCGAGGAGGAGGACCCCCTCCCGGCTCCGTAGCTCCCTGATCCACCCCCCGGCCCCGCGGGCACCGGCCCGCGGGGGTCTCCTTCTCTCCATCTCCGTCACCGGTAGCCGGAGGGCTCGTCCGCCAGCGGTGTCCGTCACCGGGAGGAACACAGGATAAACCTATAACCAGGAGACCCAGATGCCGCCACCATGCGAGCTGGGGTGGCTGTGCTCCTGAGCGTCCTGTTGATCGCACCCAGTGGTCTGGCTGCCGACCCCGGCCCCGGACCGCTGGCCAAGACCCTCGACGACCACATCGGCCAGATCCGCGAGGATCTCGACCAGGCCAACGCGACCTACGGTGAACGCGAGGAGTTCCGGCTCTCCCGCGCCGAGCTGAGCCGCTCCGGGCTGGCGCTGCTGAACAACGCCACCCTGCTCACCGAGGACGGCTTGATCAAGGCCAGCGCCGCCCTGGCCACCGGCCAAGCCCGGGCCGAGGCCCAGGGCTCCAGCGACCCTGCCCAGCAGGTCGTCGACGAGGCCCAGGCCAAGATCGACCAGGCCGACGCCATGCTCCGGCAGACCCGAAGCGACCTGGCCAGCATGGAGCAGACCGGCCTGGAACCGGTCGCCCTGGACGGTGGCCTGGCCGTGGCCCACGCGCTGGTCCGGGTCATGGACATGCGCCACCAGCACCAGATCGCCATGCAGAAGTGGAACGAGGGCGACCACAGCGAGCCCGTCGTCCGCTCGGTGATGACCGGCGCCGAGGGCGCTCTCCGCATGGCCCAGATCGCCCAGGACACCCTGGCCAACCTGGCCCAGGCCCGCGAGGACGCTCCCCCGACCCCCGTGCTCAGCTACGAATCCCTGCGGAGCATCACCCAGGACCGGGTCGACTGGACCCAAGGCAAGGGCTCCCCCCTGGTCCAGCGCTCGCACGCCCGGGTCCAGGCGATCCACAGCAACGGTGAGCAGCTGATGACCCTGGCCGCCTACATGACCCTCTTCCAGGACCTGGCGTTCAACGGTCTGCAGACCGAGTACCAGCGGGACAAGACCGAGACCGATCCCTACCAGATCGCCACCGACCTCCTCGACGAGACCCAGCCCGCCGTGGACGCCTGGATCGACGACCTGGGGATCCCCGGCGACTTCCCCGCCGGCGCCATGGCTAGCGGTGAGCTGGCGCTGACCCTCAGCGGGAACGCCAGCGGCGACAACAAGGCCAACAGCGGTGCCTACGCGGCCTCGCTGATCCACCTGGGTGCCGAGCACGTCGGCATCCTCCAGCAGGCCTACGGAGGCCCGGACCACGAGCCCGGCTCCGAGCTGGCCATGCCCGGCCAGACGTCGGCCACGTCGACCAACGAGGCCGGCAGCGACGCACCACCCCTGTGGCTGATCGGCATCCTGTTGGCCGTCGTGCTGGTGGCCGTCGTCCGGTTCTGGAGGCAGCACACGTGAGGCGCCTGGTCCCCTTCCTGCTCGTCGGGATCCTCCTGGCAAGCGCCTGGCCGATCCCCACCGCTGATGCGGGAGAGCACCGCCGATGCATCTTCCCGCCCGAGGTCCACGAGAGCTTCGAGTGGGCCTACGAGGACCAGGATGGGACCGAGAGGTTCGAGGAGATCCTCGACAAGCGCCTGACCTCCAGCAAGCTTGGCCACCACAACACGACCACGGTCGGCTACATGGTCCGCCAGGACGGCGCGTGGACCGAGCGAGGCCGGTTCGTCCGGTTCGCCAACGACACGCCATGGCCCCTGGGCAAGCTCAGCAGGGACACCTGGACCCCGGGCCCCGACGGTGGCGAGACCCACCAGGTCCACCACTGGGACCCGCCCAAGACCCTGACCATGCAGGGTGGCAAGACGTGCCCCGGCGAGTTCTGGCGGTTCGAGACCTACCACTCGGTCTACCAGTCCAACCCTGGTGCCCAGGGCGGCGTCAACGAGACCTGGCAGGTCCGCGCCCAGCAGTGGGAGACCGTCGAGACCGAGGCCGGCGACTTCGACGCGCTCAAGATCCTGGCCGTCCGCCTCAACGACTGCAAGCGGGTGGCCACCTACTACAGCCCCGAGGCCCAGGCCGCCGTCCGGGTCCGGGAGACCGAGGGGCTGGACCAAGCACCCACCAGCCCGCAAGCCTGCAGCCAGGAGCTGCCCGTCCTCCACGACTGGGAGCTGACCTGGTACACCCTGGACCGGCGACCCTTCGCCCGGTTCAAGCTCGACCCCCCGCATCCCCACGCCGGGGAGAGCCTGGTCCTGGACGGCACCCCGAGCTGGGATCCCGACGGGAACATCACGGCCTACCGGTGGGTCGTCACCGTCGGTGGCGAGTCCCGGGAGTACCACGGGGCCAACGTGACCCTGGTCGACCTGGCCGAGGGCACGCATCGGATCCGGTTGTTCGTCACCGACGAGGCCGATCGGACCACCACGCTGGGCACCACCGTCTACGTCCCGGCCGAGGGCGAGAGCGGGGTCATCGTCGACGGGGCCCTGGCCGCCCACGAGGGTGATTACGTGGCCCTCCAGGCGATCCCCTCCTTCGACCCGTTACGCGTCCGGTGGCGCGTGGCCGACCAGGTCGTCGGCGACGGCGAGCGCTTCCAGTTCCAGATGGACGAGACGATCACCTTCCAGGTCGACGCCTTCCACCCCTCCGGCCGGGTCTACACCACCAACCACACCGTGACCCTGCTCGAAGGGGCCCGGGGCAACGGGACATCGTCCAGCCAAGGCTCAGCCCGGGATGCCCCGGATCAGTGGCCCGAGGGCGGCAGCGACGTGCTGGCCTTGCTGGCCCCGCTCGAGGGCCAGGTGGTCGAGCCCGAGATCACCGCTCGGATCTGGACCAGCGATCCCGCCACGCTCACCGTCGACGGCGAGCAGGTCTGGCAAGGCGACGGCCCCAGCGACGAGGTCGACCTGACCCTCGATCCGGGCAGGCACACCTTCGTATTATCCAGCGACCGCGGGAACCACACGGTCAACGTCACCGTGTCCGGCGAGCGGGGCCTCGTCGGCACCGATCAGGACGGGTCCGGATCCTCGAGCAGCACCAGCCCGATCCCGGGCTTGACGGGCTCGGCCGTGATCGCCGTTCTGGCAGCTCTCGCGTGGGCTTGGCGGCGCGAGCGGACAGGCACCTGAACACAGGTTCACCACAATCTTTAAACGCCCTCCGAAGGTCGTTCGACCCGGCGGGCTCAGACCATGAACCAGAAGATCGTCCTACCCCTGGTCATCCTCCTTCTCGCGTCGAGCGTGGCGGTCCCCTTCGCGTTGTACCACGCCAACGACGACGGGCTGACCAGCGGCCAAGCTTCGGGCTCCGATGCCGACCAGACCGCCGGGTTGGACACCGGCAAGGCTGGTACCGACGGCGAGCAGACCACCGATGGGGTCCACACCGGGCCCGCCAGCTCTCAAGCCCCCATCGCCCGCCTGCTCCCGCACCTGCGATCCTCCACCGCTGCCGAGGGCACCATCCTGCCCCGCCTGGCCCCGCTCCTCCGCGCAGCACCGGAGACCATCGAGCCCATCACCATCGACCAGCCGGTGCCCCTCAAGTACGCCGCGCTCACCCACCCCGCCACCGGTGACGCGGACATGGCCTACGTCGCCACCCTGCCCCCGCTCCCCGAGGACCTGGACCTGGCGCTCGGCCACGTCGTCGCCGCCCACGGCATCGCCACCCAGTTGATGGCCACCGAGCACCCCGCCGCGGCCACCCTGGGCGCCGTCACCATGGCCCACGCCCTCGACCAGGAGCTCGACACGCTCAACAAGTACCGCAACCACCCGGTCTGGGACCAGGCCGCCGCCGTCCCCGGCCAGGAACCGATCACCTTCACCCTTTCCACGCCGTCGCTGACCGACGGCCTCCTCGACCTCTACGGCGCCCTGGGGCTCTCACCTGAGACCGTGGACGCCCTGGAGCCCCGGGTCGACACCGCCGTCGACCAGCTCCCGCCGGCCTACCGGGACGCCCTGGCGCCGCTGGTCGCTGCCACGGCCAACTACCAGCACGCCGTGGCCGACGCCCTGCCCCATCTGGCGACCACGGCCGGCCACGAGGACCCCGACGAGAACGCCAGCCAGGCCGAAGCCGCTCTCGAAGAGGTCCAGCGCGCCGCCGGCCAGGCCCGAGCAGCCGCCAACCAGGCCTACCAGGCCATCGCCGCCACGCCGGCCGGCCAGGCCGTCGGTCCCGGGCCCTGGAGCGATCCCCTGGGTCTGATCGTCGTCGGCACCCCCGGTGACGACACCTTCGACAAGACCCTGGGCGCCGAACCGGAGGCCCGCTCGGCGGTCTCCGAGCTGGCCAACACCACCCGCGGCGTCCTCGACCAGGTCGCCGGCGACACCAACGTCACCCTGGCCGGCCTCAGCCTGCCCACCGGTAGCAACGGCGAGGCCACCTACACCCATCCCAACGTCACCGATGAGGGTACGACCCCCGCTCCTCAGCCTGGCTGGCACATGATCGTGCTGGACCCCGGTGGGGATGACGTGTACCACAACAACGCTGGCGGTATCGACGCCGGCGGCGTCCGCGTCCAGGTCGACGTGGTCGAAGGCGCGACCGGTCCGCTGGTCGTCGAGACCATCACCGACGAGGACGGCACGCTCTGCGTCCCGACCGGCATCGTCTGCGACCCCAGCGGGAGCGGGATCGGTCCGTCCATCGCCCTCCTGTTGGCCGGCCAGCGCACCGAGGCTCACTACGGCGTGCCCACCGGCATCCCCCTGGCTGCCATGGTCGTCGACGCCGGCGGCAACGACACCTACCTGGACACCGGCGAGGTCATCCAGGGCTCGGCCCGCGGTCTGGCCATGGGCCTGCTGGTCGACGCCGATGGCGACGACGACTACATGGGCAGCGAGCTTGCCCAAGGCGCCAGCGAGACCTGGGGCCACGCCGCGCTGATCGACCTGGCCGGCGACGACCGGTACGCGGCCGAGGCACGGGCCCAGGGCTGGTCCCACCTGAGCGATGGCAACGTGAGCGCCACGGTCTTCGGGACCTCGGGTCTGGCGTCTGCCCACCTTCTCCGGCACGCCCAGGGAGCGCTCCTAGACACCGGCGGTCACGACGATTACCATCTCGATGACCTGCTGACAGGCCAGGGGATGACCGAGCTCCACGAGTACCTGGTGGTCCAGTTCACCGCGATCGCCCACTTCCCCATCGAGCGCCTGGGAGGGGTCCTGATCGACCTCGGAGGCCCTGAGGACCTCGATGTGCCGACGATCACCGTCGACGGCCGAGAGGTCCGCGCACCCCCGTCGAAGGTCAACATCTCCGGCTGGGAAGCAGCTGAGGTCTGGTACATGCGGGACCTCAAGCGGAGCCCTCAGGGCGGTTCGATCTTCGCCGACGACAGCGCCAACCTCCTGTTCAAGACCGCGGTCCAAGCCTCCACCTCCGGCGCCCCGGACCCCGTCGGCGGGGACGCGATCCGGGTCGGCGCCCTGAACACGACCTGGCGCGATGTCCCTGGTCTCGCTTACATCCCGCTGGCCTTCCTCACGTTCGTCGGCACAGACCAAGATGTCCTCCTGTTCGGTCAACCGGCGGAGGTCGAGGACCCGCCCCTGTTGACCCTGACCTTCGGCGAGGACACGGTCTACAACGGCACGATCGCTCGGTCCACCCCGACCGGTGCGGAAGGGGACCCGTTCTGTCTCCTCTTCGGATGCCCCCAGGGTAGCGAGGGCCCAGCCCTCCCGAGCGTCCTGGTCGACCTCGGTGGCAACGACACGTACCTGGGTGCCAACCGCACCGCGGGCTACGCATCCTCCGGTGGCCTGGCCATGCTCATCGACCAACAGGGCCGCGACCACGTCGAGACCCTCCACGAGTCCATCGGCTACGCCCAGGATCCCGGCAGCCTGGCCGCCGTCATCGACCTCGATGGCGACCTGCGCGCGATCTCCGGCGACCGCAGCCAGGCGTTCGCCAGCGATTACTCCGCGCAGGCTCGAGGGGCCCCGGGGCAGATCCGCGGTTTCGGTGGTCTGGCTGGGTCCGCACCGGTCAGCGACTACGTCCCCCCCATCGCGCTCGTCGACCTCGGCGCCTCCCAAGACCTCGAAGGTCAAGGTGCCTGGCTGAGCGCCGGCGACAAGAGCCAGGCCTACAGCCAGGGCACCGGCATCGCCCTGCTGGTCGGCAGCATGAGCGACGACAAGGTCTTCGCCAGCGGCTGGGGCCAGGGCGTGTTCGACGGTCAACAGCTCGTCGACCGGTTCTGCGGTATGGCCCCTGCAACCGGGCAAGGCGTGACCGACACCCCGGGCCGGCTGGCCGAGACGGTGACCCCCTGGATCGGCGGCCTCGGGCTCGTGCTCGACCCGTCCGGTGACGACACCTACCAGCTCGGCACGCAGGTCGGCATGGGCGACAGCATCGCCCGGCAGTCCAAGGGCTCCTGCCAGGCCAGCCACATCAGCCTGCTGGGCATCGGTAGCCTGGTCGACGTCCGCGGCCGCGACAGTTACCACCTGGCCGAGGTCCCGGAGCGCCCCGAGACCTTCGAGGACCGGGCCTGCAGCGGCGACCGCGACGACGAGTGCCTGCCCCGCGACGACAGGACCTGGTCGGTCCTCGACGA
>CAYXGD010000066.1:0-10245 GCA_964464425.1 uncultured Thermoplasmatales archaeon | reverse complement strand
AGATCGTCGTCGGCCCGGTGGTTGGCGAAGATGCCGTCCTCGAAGTCGGGCCCGCCAGGGAAGAACAAGCGCAGGCGCTCGCGGACGAAGAGCTTGTCCTGGTCCTTGAGCCGGTCCTTGTACTTCTGAGGCCCGCCCTGCTTGATCTCCTCGATCTCCGAGAGGATGATCTCCTCCTGCGTCGGGGGGTCCTCGGCGGTCTCCTGGCCGGAGGTGTGCTCGCCCATGGAGCCCGCAAGGGGTGTCCTCTTCAAAAAGCGCCCGGCGGCGGAGGATGCCGCCGGGGACCAAGGCTCAAGCCCAGCGACGGTGTTCCCATCCCGATGGCGGCACCTGGCAGCGTCACCCTCGACCGTCCAGAGGCCCGGGCTCGACGCCGGGAAGGCCGGCCAAGGGTGGCCGTGCTCGGCGGGGCCGGCCTCGTCGGTCGCCACGTCGTCCACGACCTCGTCCACCACAGTGGGGCAGAGGTCGTGGTCGCGGACAAGGACGCAGCGGCCGCGCAGGCCTTGGCCCGCCAGTTCCAGGGTCGTGCCCAGGCCCGAGCCACCGATGCCATCGACGACGGGGATCTGGCAGAGACGTTGGCCGGTGTCTCAGCAGCGGTCAGCTGCCTACCTGACCCGGGGCGGTGGGGGGAGGCGGTGGCCACAGCCGCGATCGAGGCCGGGGTCCCCTACGTGGACGTGTGCGACGATCCAGAGGCCACCGACGCGATCCTGGCCACCGGGCCGGCCGCCGAGGCCGCCCAGGTCACCGTGCTGACCGGGATGGGGGCCAGCCCTGGCTTGACCGGGCTGATGGCCCGCCAGGCCTACGAGGACCTGTACGGGGCCGACCGGATCCGGATCGCGTGGGTGGTCGATGTCCGTGACCTCAGCGGTCGCGGTACGCTGCGGCAGACGCTTGCCAGCCTGGCTTGCGCACCGGTGGCCGGGAGCGACCAGGAGCGCCGGTCAGCTCGTGGCCAGGCCGGCCGCGGAGCGGTGACGTTCCCGGAGCCGCTTGGGGCGGTGACCGTCGATCCCTGCCTGCACCCGGAGGCTTCCACCCTGCCGAGGTCGCTCCAAGGCCTCACACGGGTCGACGTCGCCGGGACGCTGAGGCCTGCGGCCGGCCGGTGGCTCACCCAGGCTGCTCGCGGTGCTGGGCTCCCTCGATCCGGGGGTCTCCTGGACCTGGCTGCTGGGTTGGTCGACCGGGCGGGCGATCTTCTGGGGGCTCCCGGGATGGCGGTCAGCGGCGCCCGTGTCGACGCATGGGCGGATGATGGCTCAGAGCATGGAGCCTACGGTGTCGTCGAGAGCTGGCCTCGGCTGACCGGTGTCTCCGTGGCGATCGTGGCGGCTTGGCTGGCCAAGGGACGCGTGATCAAGCCCGGGGCCTGGACCCCCGCGCAGGTGATCGACCCCGGCGAGCTGTTCCGCGCGCTGTCGGGACGCGGGATCGTCGTCCACCGGATCGATCAGGTCGAGGCCCGGCCCGACAGCTGACGGGTCAGGCCTCGGCGACGGTCGAACCGGCCTCGTCTGCCATGCGGAGGCCTCTGAGGTACCAGGCACCGAACCCACCGACATAGAGCAGGTAGGCTAGGGCCTGGGTCAGCGTGGGATGGTCCTCGTACCCGAGCATGGCGTGCAGGAGGCCACCCACCGTGGAGTCCTCTGAGAGGATCCCCGAGGTGTCCCACAGGTGGGCGGTCTCCGGGATGTAGCCGGCCTCGGCGAGCTCGTGGAGGCCGCCAGCCAGGAGCCCGCCGCCGAAGAGGATCAGGAGGACACCGGTGACGGCGAAGACGTTCTGGAGGCTGAGCTGGAGGATGCCCTGGAAGAGCAGGAAGGCCAGGAGCCCGGCGGCACCGATGCCGGCCAGGATCGTCAGAACGAGAACGCCACCGGAGGTTTCAGGCGCCAGCGCGCCGAGGAAGAGCACGGTCTCCACGCCCTCCCGGAAGACGGCCACGAACGCCAAGCCGAACAGGACGGCGGGCTTGCCAGCTTCGAGAGCATCCCGAGCCTTCTCCCGTAGCTTGGACACCAGCGTGATGGTGTGCTGGTACATCCACACGATCATGTAGGTCAGGATCGCCACCGCCACCAGGGCTGCGATGCCTTCGAAGGCGGCCTCGTAGGCCTCGAAGAGCTCCTGAGCGGTGGCCCGGATGACCAAGCCCAAGATCACCGAGAGGGCCACGCCGGAGAGGGCTCCCAGGTAGAGGGGTCGTCGGCCCTCGCGATGGCCTAGTTTGACCGTGAGACCGGTCAGGATCCCGAGGATCAAGAAGGCCTCGATGCTCTCACGCAGGACGACCAGGAAGGCTTCAGCCGCGACCACGCAGGCGCCAGGTTTAGGGCAGCCTAAAAGCCTTCTTGTGGCGGCAACGACCTGATGCTGCCGGGGTCACGCGACGGGTTCCTCGGCCAGGATGATCTCGACGGCCTCGGCCAGGTCCTCGACGGTGTGATCGGCCTCGGGGTCCCCCCGGAGGTGGTCCCAGGGGAACCGGTCACCGACGACGTGGACGGTCCGGGCCCCGAACGCTCGTCCGGCCTGGATGTCGCTGGCCTTGTCCCCGAGCATCCAGCTCGCGTCAGGGTCGATGCCGAGGTCGTCGGCGGCCTGCTCGAGCATGCCCGGCTTGGGCTTGGCGCACCGGCAGCCCTCGCTCTTCCTGTGGGGGCAGGCGTGGAAGGCATCGATGTGGCCGCCGGCGGCTTCGACCCGGGCCTGGATCTCGTCGTGGATGGCGTCCAGGTCGGCCTCGTCGATCAGCCCGTACCCGACGGGGGACTGGTTGGTGACGACGACGACCACGTACCCAGCGTCCTTGAGCCGCGCGATGGCCTCGGGCACGCCCGGGTGGAGGTCGAGCTTGCCCACGTGGCGGACCAGGGTGAGCTTGCGCTTGTTGATGACACCGTCCCTGTCCAGGAAGACGGCTGGTTGGGCCTGGCTCATGCGATGCCCTCGAGCCGGTCGCCGTCGCGCTCCTGGGCCTCGACGACGGCGATGGCCGCCAGGTCGACGACCTCTTCGACGGCGTCGCCGCGCTGGAGGATCATCACCGGCTTGCGGGTGCCGGTGAGGATGGGGCCGGTGGCCTCCGCGTCGGCCAGGCGCTGGAGGAGCTTGTAGGCGATGTTGCCGGACTCGAGGTTCGGGAAGATGAGCACGTTGGCGGGACCGTGGAGCTCGCTGAACGGGTAGGTCTCCTGGAGGATGTCCTCGACGACGGCCGTGTCGGCCTGCATCTCGCCGTCGACCTCCAGCTCCGGGGCCTGCTGGTGGACCAGGTCGACGGCCCGGGCGACCTTCTTGGCGTGCGGGTGCCGGGTGCTACCGAAGTTCGAGAACGACAAGAGCGCGACCCGGGGCTCGACGTTGAACCGCTTGGCCACCTCGGCGGCCTGGAGGGTGATCTCGGCCAGGGCCTGGCTGGACGGGTCGATGTTGACGGTGGTGTCGGCGAAGAAGAACGCCTGATCCTTGAACGTCATCATGTAGAGCCCGCTGACCCGTTCGACCCCCTCGCGGGTCCCGATGACCTGCAGGGCCGGCCGCAGGGCGTCGGGGTAGTGGGTGGTCAGCCCCGACATGTACGCGTCCGCATCCCCGTCGGCCACCATGCAGGTGGCGAAGTACTGGGGGTCAGCGGCCATGGCTTTGGCTTCGCTACGGGTGATGCCCTTGCGCTTGCGCTTCTCGAACAGCAGCTCTGCGTAGGCCTCGCGCCGGGGATCGTCGGCGGGGTCGACGACCTCGAGCTTGGCGGTCAAGCCCCAGTGGGAGAGGGTCTCGTCGACGCGGTCGGCATCGCCGATCAGGATGGGGTGGGCGTAGCCCTCCTCCTGGAGCTGGACGGCCGCCCGGATGATCGTGTCGTTGTTGCCCTCGGCGAAGACGACCCGTTTGGGGTCCGTGCGGGCCTTGTTCAGGACCACCCGCATCATGGCACGGGCCTTGCCCTGGCGGCGCTCGAGCTCCTCGACGTAGGGGTCGAGGTCGATCTCGCGGCGGGCTACGCCGGTCTCCATGGCGGCGGTGGCCACGGCCGGGGCCACCCACAGGAGGACGCGCGGGTCCACCGGTTTCGGGATGAGGTACTCGCGACCGAAGTGGAGGTGGTCCTGGCCGTAGGCGCGGGCGACGTGGTCGGGCACATCCTCGCGGGCCAGCTCGGCCAACGCACGGGCGGCGGCGGTCTTCATCTCGGTGTTGATCGTCCGGGCGGCCACGTCCAGGGCGCCTCGGAAGATGAACGGGAACCCGAGGACGTTGTTGACCTGGTTGGGGTAGTCCGACCGGCCGGTGGCCATGATGACGTCGTCGCGGGCCTCGGTGGCATCCTCCCAACTGATCTCCGGGTCGGGGTTGGCCATGGCCATGACGATCGGATCGTCTGCCATGCTGGCCACCATCTCGGGGCTGACGATGCCGCCGACCGAGACCCCGATGAAGACGTCGCTACCCTCCATGGCGTCGGCCAGGGTCCGCCTGTCGGTCTCGCGAGCGTAGGCGGCCTTGAACTCGTTGATGTCGTCCCGGTCGGTGTGGATGACCCCGCTGGAGTCGCACATGAGCATCTTGCCGGGGTCGGCGCCGAGGTCCTCGAAGAAGTCGGCGCACGCGATGGCTGCAGCCCCGGCACCGCTGAACGTGATGTGGACGTCCTCGATGGCCTTACCGGCCAGCTCGAGCGCGTTGAGGAGCGCCGCGCCGGCGATGATGGCGGTCCCGTGTTGATCGTCGTGGAAGACCGGGATCGAGAGGCTCTCCCGGAGGCGCTGCTCGATGATGAAGCACTCCGGGGCCTTGATGTCCTCGAGGTTGATCCCGCCGAAGGTCGGCTCGAGGGCCTCGACGACGCTGACGAACCGTTCGGGATCGGTCTCCTTGATCTCCAGGTCCACAGCGTTGACGTCGCCGAAGCGTTGGAAGAGGACCGATTTGCCCTCCATCACCGGCTTGGAGGCTTCCGGGCCGATGTCGCCCAGGCCAAGCACGGCGGTGCCGTTGGTGACCACAGCGACCGTGTTCCCGCGGTTGGTGTACTTGAACACGGCCGAGCGATCCTCGGCGATGGCCCGGCACGGCTCGGCGACGCCGGGCGTGTAGGCCAGCGAGAGGTCGGCCTGGGTTCGCGACGGCTTGGTCGGTACCACGCCGGTCTTGCCGGCAGGGTGGCGCGCGTGGTACTCCAGGGCCTCCTCCTTGGAGGGCTTCTTGGCCATGGGCGGGGCACGCCAGGGACCTGGTAAAAGCGTTGCCAACGGCCCTTCGAAGCGTCCAGCTGGGGCGGTGGCCCGGGAACCACACCCAGGCTGGTCGTCGGGCGCGGAGAACACCCAAGCCGTCCGGGCGCAAGCTGGAGGCCGGGCCGGCGGTGATCGCCGGGTCCAGGATGTGATGCACGGATGGCGACGACCCGATGGACGACGCGGTGGCTTGGCATGGTGATCTTGGCGGCGGGTTTGCTGGTGGCCCAAGGCCCCGCGGCAACGGTCCTCGCGGGGACCAGCCCTGGACCCGACGGCTCGGACGGGACAGCGGCCGACGAGGACCCGAACCGTTTGATCGTCGAGGCGGGGACCGGCCGGGTCGTGGATTGGGTCGATCGTGACGCAGAGCAGACCCACGTCTCGATCGTGGGCGTCGACCCCTCAGCGCCAGGGTTCACCTTGTCCGACCCGACCGGGCACCGGGTGTTCGTCGACCAGGTCAGCCGGAGCGATGGGATCGTCGAGTTCTGGTACATCCCGCTCGTGCCTGGCATCTACACGGTCACGCGGTCGGCCGAGGGGTTCGACGAGCAGGTGACCCGGTTCGAGACGGTCAGCGTGCTGGCAAGCAGGGCCCCCGCGCTGGACGCACCGCTGCTCACCGGATGGAGCTGGCCCCTGGGGGATCTGGCAGGAGCGATCCCTATCCAAGCGGCCGCCAGCCATGGTGGATCCGGGTGCGGCGGCACGTACCAGGGGGAGGCCGCCTGCCCTGGCACAGGGGATCGCTGCCGGAACGTGGGGACCTGGCACCGGGTGGATTCCGAGCGGTTGTGGACGCCTCGGATCATCGCTGCCTCGCCCTACAAGGGCTCGGCCCAGGCCACCGAGTCGGCCAGCGAGGCCAGGACGTTCTTCCTCATGGCCAACGGGTGGCGGACCGAGACCAGCGTCGGGCACGGCATCGAGGCGACCGGCGGGCGGACCAGCGGGTTCTACGAGCTCGCGAACTGGGGCTTGTACCAGTACTACCAGTCCGGCTGCGCGTGGGCGACGCCTACGGATCGCTACACGGCCAAGGTCATCGACTGGACCGGTTGGCGGGTCACGCAGGACCTGACCGGGCCCAGCCGACTCACCGGTGAGGACGATACGACGGTCTTCCAACGGCACGGCTACCGGAGCGTCGAGACGATGATCCGGTACGAGGACGACGACGCGGGGTGCGTGGATACCGTCGGCGGCCCGGGCGGAAGCTTGCGTTACGGCCGGGAGAACCTGGGCTACGGCCGCGCGAAGGTCCGGATCGGGCAGATGGGCTTGACCATCGCGGAGTTCGGCATCGAGCTGTCCGACAGCACCCAGACCCTGTTCACCTACACCTTCCCCGGGGACCACCGATGGCTGGTCGATCAGGTCGACGGTCGCGGGTCTGCGCTCGCGTTCAAGAACGTGGATGGCGACCCGTCGGCCTGCAGCCAGGGGTGAGCGAGGATGGCCAAGGGGTGGACGCTGCTGGTCTGGGGCTCGACGCTGGGTGTGGCGCTGGCGATCCTGATCGGTGGCTGGCTCGGCCACATCGGGACGGCGACCTTGATCCGGGAGGATCGGATCGGGGACGCTTGGACGGTGGTCGCCGCAGACGGTGAGGGCTACACCCGCTCGAGGACGTGGACGCACACGGTCACGATCGACCCGCGGGGGACCTCGGCGCTCATCCCTCTCGTCCCGATCGAGGTGGTCACCGGAGGGGACCGGGCTCGGGGACCAGAGATCGAGATCCGAGCCTGGGTCGGTGGAACGCTGGCCTACCAGGCGACCATCGACACCACTCAGGCCCCGGCGAGGCTCGGGACCCACGTCCCCAGCCCGTTGGCTCCCGACGATGCCCCGGCCGCCCAGGAAGGACCCCACGAGGTCCGGGTCGAGGCGCACCTGGAGCGTCCGGACGGCGCCGACGGATCGACACGGGTGACCCTCGGCCCGATCCGGCTCCAGCAACACGCCCTCGACCGGACCTACGATGGGATCCCAGACGAGGCCCAGCTGCTCCCAAGCCTGAACATGGGCCTGGTGACCCTCCCGCTGGCCGTGGCCGGAGCGGCTGGCACCAAGCGAGGGCTCGACCGATGGCTGGCCGGCCGCGACCGACCCGAAGAGGAACCACCGGCGTAGGCTCGGCTGCCGCTGCCGACGACCGGACGACGAGAGACGATCGCACCCAGAGCGGAGGCCCGACGACGATGAACGTGCTCAGATGGACCCTAGCGCTTGCCCTGTTGACCACCAGCCTGACCCCGACGGCCGTCACCGACCATCTTAGCGTCGGTGGGCAGGACAGCCTCGGGCTCCAGCGCACCGAGAATGCCCGCACGCCCAGCGTGGACCAGGCGACCTGGGAACGGGGGACCCAGCATCCCTGCACCGAACCGGCAGGCGACCCGGCCACCGCCACCGCCGAGCTTCAGGCCGTGACCACGGCCGACCCCCTGTGCGGCCGGCTGGTCTACCACCCGGGCACGGTGTTCGCGCAGACCAGCCCGCCCGACCAGACCTACCCCTTGGGTCGCTTCGAGGCCAACGGGACCGTCTACCACGCCCTCGAGTTCGATGTCGTCCTCACCCATTACGTCGGGACCTTCGGCGCCTGGTCCTGCCTGCCTTGGTGCCTCGACGGACCGGGGACGACCGGGTACATGCTGGCCCACGACGCCCTGTACGAGGCAGGCCTCTCCGAGGACGACGGCCAAGGGACCTGGCAGCGTGATCGGGGCGCCCAGACCTACAACGTCGACCTTCACCTGCCGCACGCGGTCATGGTCGCCGAGGCGGCCACGGGCACCGGCTACCTCGACGGCTGGCGGCCTGCCACCGGGGACCTCTCGTTCATCGGGTTCCTCGACGGGGCCCGCGACACCGGGTGGGAACCCATCGGCGCCGACCAGCTGGAAGCCATCGTCGCAAGCCTCCAGCGACAGGGGCGCTTGCCCGAGGCCACCCAGGCCCGGGTCTGCGGGTTCAACCCGGTGTTCAACCTGTCCGCCCCGGGGACCTGGCACCCCGGATGCGAGGTCTCGTTCCGGTGGGTGGGTCCCACCGGTGACGAGCCGGGCCCCGACGAGCCGCGATCCCCGTGCCGCAGCCCCACCTACGTTTGCGGGACCCACCAGCCTGCCTGGCACGCCAAGGCCGTCTGCGGAGTCGGCACCGGGACCTGTCGTCTGCCGGAAGAGGCCATGGACCCCAGCGCGGACGGGCGGGTCCCCCTCCAGCGACGGGCCGACCCCGGCGATCCCCGACCCCCTCGGCACGCTGACAGCACGACCGCCCACCGCATCTGGCACTTCGTCGCAGCCCCCACCCCGAGCGGCTGCAACGGCGCCCAGGAACCCGGCTTCGAGCCGTGGACCTACCTGGCCCACGACCTCGACATCCACACCCCGCCAGGCCAGGACCGCCACGCCCAGAACCTGGATGGGCTCCAGGCGTGGTCGGCCGCGGCGGCCGGCAGGCAGCAGGGTCATGCCCTGGACCTGTGGGAGGCGACCGTTCCACCGGTGTGGGCCGACGATCAGGTGGAACCGAACGCGCAGCCGGTCGGCCGGTGGGCCGACACCGCCAGGGAGCACGTGCGCGTGGACCGGTCCAACACCTCGGCCTGCCTGACCCTCCCGGGCACGCCGGAGACCGCCGACACGGTCGATCCGTGGGTCGATCTCCTCGACGCACGCACCGAGCAGATCGCCGTCGAGGCGTTGCTCGATGGCGCGATCAGCCTCCCCCAGGATCCTCTCGAGCTGGCAGCCAGCGACGGTGAGCGGGACGCCAGCAACCAGGCCGGTCCCGCCTGGCTAAGGTCCAGGGGGAAGGTCGGGGTGTTCACCGACCGGGACGACGACGGTCGCTACGACCAAGCGCCCCGGGACCGGCTCTGGGACGCGGTCGGGTCCGTCGGCGCGTACCCGTTGTTCTGGGACCTGTGGTTGGATGAGAGCGGGCAGGTCGATCCACGAGCAGGCTGCCACCCGCTGGACCCCTCGGGACCGACGGCCGGGCTCACGGGGCACCCGGCCAGCAGCAGCCTCTCCACGATGATGGCCCACGCCGGGTACGGGCCTCGCACCGGGCTGGTCCAGGCCGTCTACCTCCGGATGCCCACGGTCCTCGTCCACCTGCCGTCGACCACCGTCGTCGGACCGGTCGAGGGGGACCAGATCCACCTGTTCATGAGCCAGGGCGTCCGGTCGCTCTACGCGGACGGGGATCCCCACGAGGGCGACCCTTGGATCGTCGACACCATCGATGGCCTGCTGGCCGCGCTGAAGACCCACGCCGTCGAGACCGGGAGCCCTGACCCCCCGCCGGTGGTCCAACCGCTCCGTGCGGTCCCCGGGGACCCGCCACCACCGCCTCGCGCCGACCTGGGCCAGGTCGTGGTCGAAGCTGACGGCCTCGAGCGGACGTGGTCCAACCAGACGGACCTGTCCCCCCAATGCGATGAACCCACCGGTGGGTTCACGAGCGATTGGGCCTTCCTCCACGCCTGCCCCACGCCAGAGGCATGCCGTGGGGCCACCATCATCACCCTGTACCTCTACGAGGACGGTCCCCACAACCCCCTGACCCTGACGACCGATGACCCGGGGACCTGGATCGAGCCCTTCGCGCCCCACGGGGAGGTCATCGGCCTCGAGCCTGGGACGAACGTCTGGGTCGATGTCGACCCGCTCGACGGCGATCCCTCCAGGAACCGCTAGGCTCCCATGGACCGGTCGCCACCAGAGGGCGGCCCACACCCTTTTCTCCCGCTGCCCGTTGTCAGGCCGTGGCCCTCCCCGTTCAGCTCGAGGACATCCAGGCGGCCCGCGAGGTCCTTGCAGACCCGCTGGACCGCGGCGTCATCAAGCAGACGCCCATGGTCAGTAGCCAGGCCGTCAGCGAGACCAGCGGGCGTGAGGTGCTCCTCAAGCTCGAGAACCTCCAGCGCACCGGCTCGTTCAAGGTCCGCGGCGCGTACAACAAGATC
>CAYXGD010000065.1:0-10310 GCA_964464425.1 uncultured Thermoplasmatales archaeon | reverse complement strand
TTCCTCTACGCCACCGTGCCCATGGCCGTGGCCGCCGTCACGCTCACCGGGCTCTCGGCAGCCAGCTACAAGGCCGACACCCTGTTCACGCCCGGCGGCGTGTTCACCCGGATCGCCGACGGGCTCTCCCGTGTCGTCGGCTCTTGGCGCTCGTTCCTGCTGGCCGGGATCCTCACCGTCCCGTTCGCGTTCGCCGCCGAGCTGTTCGTCCTCATCTTCGCGGTCACCCTCGATCTGGACACCGCCTTCTTCGTGTTCCTGATCGGTAGCGCGTTCGTCGAGGAGGTGCTCAAGGCCGCACCCAGCTACAGCCACTACACGCGGGCGACCAGCTCCCGCTGGGCACCCTGGAAGCTCGGGACCCTCATCGGGCTCGGGTTCTACCTCGGTGAGAAGGGGGCCCTCGCGTTCACGCTCCTCGGCTTCGGCCTGCTTCCCAAGGGGGACGCGGCCCTGCTGACCTTCGGGATCGCCGGCACGCCCCTGCTCGTCCTGGCCCCGCTGCTCCTGCACATCGGTACAGCGACGATCACCGCGTACGCCGCCCGGAAGGGCAAGCGGTCGGCGGCCCTGGGCCTGGTCTCGGCCGTCCTGATCCACGCGACCTACAACCTCATCGTCGTCCGGCTGAACCTCGGAGGTGGTCCCTTCTGAAGGGCGCCTTCGACCTGATGCGGAAGGAGGGTCGCGACATCCTGCGGGAGCGCACCATCGTGATGGCCCTGGTGACCCAGCTCTTCGTGGCCGCGTTCTCGGCGTTCCTCACCGTCGGGCTGGTGAGCCTCTACGATCCCAGCGCGGTGCGGAACTTCCCCGACACCGAGATCGCCTACGTCGGGCCCGGCGGGCTGCTCGAGGAGCTCGAGGCCACCGAGAACCTCGACGTCCAGGAGATGGAGCTCCAGGAGGCCCTGGCCCTCTTCCGCCAGGGTGAGATCGACGGGATCGTCGAGGAGACCTACACCAACGAATCCGGGCCGCGGACGGTCACGTTGATGTTACCCGAAGGGGAGGTTGCCGCTACCCTCCTCGTCAACCAGATCAAGGAGGTCCTCAACGCCTACGAACGCGAGCTACGGATCGACCGCCAGGACCGCCTCTCGCAGGAGGTCCTCTACGTCGAGGCCGACGTCAGCGCCGACATCTACCTCGGCTTCGCGTACAGCGTCCTCCTGCCGCTTCTCGTCGCCACGCCGGTGTTCCTGGCCGGCGCCATCACCGGGGACTCGATCAGCGACGAGATCAACACCAAGAGCATGACCCTGCTCAGAGCCAGCCCGCTGTCCAGCATGGAGATCGTCATCGGCAAGCTGGCCACCCCGGTCCTCCTGGCCCCCGCCCAGGTCCTGCTCTGGATCTTCCTGCTCGGCGCCAACGACCTACCCGTGGCCAACGTGCCAGCCTTGCTGGGCCTGTCGTTCATCATGGCCTTGCTCCTGTCTGCCGCCAGCGTCGTCATGGCCATGCTGGTCCGGCGGGAGGGACAGACGCAGGCCGTCTACGCCGTCTTCGTGCTGGTCGTCGGCGTCCTCTCCCTGCTGCTGCCCCAGGAACCGCTCAACGTGATCGCCCGGCTGGCCGTCGACACGCCCAGCCCAGCCACCTACGCGACGATCCTGCTCTACGGCGCGCTGGCGCTGGTGGCCACAGGTGCCGCGTTCTGGGTGGCCGACCGGCAGTTCAAGGCCGACGCCGTGTGACCGCCTGGCCGGCCGAAGCCCTCAAGACCTAGGCCGCCGCATGGCCGGGTGATGACCCGCACACCGTCTGCCATGGTCGAGCTCGGCTTCGAGGCGCCTGCCTTCAAGCTGCCGGACCAGAACCCGGCCACCGACATGGGGGAGGTCAGCCTGGACACCTTCGAGGATCCCCAGGGCTACCTCATCCTGTACCTCTGCAACCACTGCCCGTACGTCAAGCACATCGAGGACCGGCTGGCCGAGGTCGCCAGCGACCTTGCCGACGAGGGCATCGCGGTGGTCGGCATCAGCAGCAACGACACCGAGCAGTACCCCGACGACGACCCGGACGGCATGGCCGCCCAGGCCGAGCGCGCCGGGTTCACCTTCCCCTACCTCTTCGACGAGAGCCAGGACGTCGCCAAGGCCTACCGAGCGGCCTGCACGCCCGACCTGTTCCTCTTCGACGCGGACCGCGAGCTCTTCTACCGCGGTCAGTTCGACGGCTCCCGGCCAGGCAACGACGAGCCCGTCACCGGCCAGGACCTCCAGCAGGCCGCCCAGGCCCTCCTGGCGGGCCAGGAGCCCCCGTCCGAACAGGCGCCCAGCGCCGGCTGCAACATCAAGTGGACCAAGGGCAACGAGCCCCCCCACGCTTGAACGGGACGGCGCGATCCATCGCGCCCACGGGCTGCCCCCGGCACGCTTATAAGGCATACCCGGGGGCCCTCCCAGAGGGGCTCCCCAGGCGGTCTACCGAGGCTGACCGTCGTCGGGAGCATCGACCACCCCCGTGGCTGATCTGATGCTGTTCGTGGCCAGCGTTAACCGTGGGACCGACAGAACCCTAGGTGGCGACCCCGTGGTGCACCTAGATGGCCCCAGCCCAACGACCCGGCATCCCCCATGAGCCCCGGCCTCTTGCCGGGTTGACCAACAGCCTGGACGGCCCGCTCTTCGCTGTGGCGCCGAACGGCGAGATCGTCTCCTGGGACAGCCAGGCGACCGAGCTCTTGGGCTACACCCGCGACGAGGTGGTCGGTCGCTCGTTCTTCGACCTGCTGGTCGACGCCGAGGGTGCCGAGCCCACGCGCCAGGCCATGGCCGACGCCCTGGCCGGGGGCGAGGCCTGGAGCCAGGTCCGGCTCCGGCGCTCCGACGGTCGGACCATCGAGGTCCGGGCCCAACAGATGGCCCTCCACGGGACCTCGCGTCACCCGGCCGTCATCGTGGTCCGAGCCCGGGATCCCGAGGTCGACGACCACCTCCAGGCCCTGTTCGGTACCAAGCAGCGACGCATGGCGCTGCTCGACGCCGCCGACCACCTCGGCCTCGGGCTGGTGGTGACGATGGACGAACCGGTCCGCGGGCCCGTGTTCAGCTACGTCAACGCCGCCGCCTGCGAGATCCTCGGACGTGACCTGGAGGACCTGGTCGGGACGCCCATCCACGAGGTCGTCCCGCAGGAGGCCCGGGAGCAGCTCACGGCCCTCCGCGCCCGGACGCTTGCAGGGGACCCTGGGCCAGCGGTGATCGAGACCGAGATCAAACGCCCCGACGGGACGACGGTGCCGGTCGAAGCAGGTTGGGGCTCCGGCGAGCTGGACGGCGCTGCCGCCACCTTCGCCTTCTTCCGGGACATCCGCGAGCGCCGGACCGCCCTAGCGGAAGCCGATCGCCTCCGGGAACGGACCCGCCGCATCGACCATCTGGCCGCCGCCGGAGGCGTGGTCAGCGAGATCGCCCAGGAGCTCCACGCCTCGATCACCGAGGCCGCCGCGACCCTCCACGACCACCGCTCCCAGCTCCAGCACGAAGGCCCTATCGGGCAGGACGCCGACGACCTGTGCCGGTCCCTGATCGACAGCCTCTGGCGGGCCCAAGCGCTGGTCCAACGCACTGGCCAGGACCTGGCTGATGCCTCGACCCGCCGGCCGGCCGCCCAAGGGACCCCCCGCGGTCTGGAGCACCACGTGGGGCGGTGCCTGGACCGCTTCGAACGGGTCCGGCCCACCGCCGTCATCGAACGGCACCTCGATCCGACGCCGCCGGTGGCCCTCCGAGAGATCGCGCTCGACCAGGTCGTCACCCACCTCCTGCAGAACGCGGCAGAGGCCGCCACCACCGGAGCCAGGCTGACGGTCCGCACCCATCGCACGGAGGAGGGCGCTCAACTCGTGGTCGAGGACGCCGGCCCCGGGATCCCCGTGGAGGATCTCGCCAGGGTGTTCGAGCCGTTCCACACGACACGGGAGGATGCCCTGGGCTTAGGGCTGACCATGGTCCGGACCCTGGTCGAGGAGGCCGGCGGCCGCGTCACGATCGATCGCCGGACCGAGGGCGGGACCCGGGTCACGGTCGAGCTTCCAACCCGGGAACCCGACGCCTGACCGCCCCCAGGGCCGGCCGGCGGCCTACCGGTCGCGTCGGCGGGCCCGCCGCTGGAGCACAGCCAGGGCAGCGCCCACGAGGATCAGAGCGGCTGCGCCTGGGAACGGCACCGCGCTCGTATCGTCCTGGGAGCCCCCATCGGCCGTGCTTGCATCTTCGAGGTCCTGCTCGTCCTTGGGGAGCACGAGACCGTCGTCGGTCTGCCGGGGCTCCAGGTCGACGGCCAGGTCCCACCCCACGGCGTTCCGGAAGATCTGGTTCCCGGTGTACGTCGTGGCGTAGGAGGCCAAGCCGTAGGGGTGGTAGTGGTCCTCGGTGGGGTCGGGGAGGAGCGCCCCGATGACGGTCACCGTGCCGTCACCGACGGCTGCCTGGCCCAGGTTCGTCCGGGCGCCGTAGACGCCGACGGTCTGGCCACCAGCGTCCTCGAAGGCTTGCCGGTCGACGGTCCAGACAGGGGCCGTCCCGGGTTCGTCGGTGGGACCGGCACCGCTCTCGATGGAGAAGCCCAAGGGGAGCGGCTCGTAGAGCTGGCGGGCAAGGCCACGGATCCCCTCAGCCAGCGGCGCCTCCCGGTCCTCGAAGTTCGTGTAACCCGCGTAGGCGATGCGCTCCTCGACCGCGCCGTCCTCGACGACACCGAGGGGTCCAAGCAGCTGGAGCGCCCGGTCGGTCAGGACGAGGTTTCCGCCCTCCTCGACGTAGGTCCGGACGGCGGAGATCGCCTCGGGGTCGTCGATCACCCGCTCCGCGGCCGAGCCAGCGATCACGAGGGTATCGAAGCGCTCGGAGGTCAGGTCGCCGGCGAGCGCAGCCGGGACGAGCCGGGTGAGCGCGTCACCGTCGCCGGCGGCGGCCAGAGCCTGCTCGTGGTGGGTGAAGTAGTCGTTGATCGAGGCCTCGTAGCCACCGCCATGGGCCCAGTCCCACTTGTCGTCGAACGGGTTCTCGGCGGCCCACCGGGTGAGGTTCCCGTTGTCCGCGCTGGTGGCCACGTGCTCGGTCGGGACCCACGCCGTGGTGGTGTTGCCGCTATCGAGGCCAACCTCGAAGCGTTGGGCGGCGATGTCCATGAACGCGCCGACGATCACCCTCGTCGTCTCGACGTGGTAGTCGTTGATCCGCTGGGCCAGGCCGGGGTAGTAGTTGTCGAACGTGATGTGGTTGTAGCCGTACTCGAAGTCGACCCCCGGTGCATCCAGGCCCGTGTCCTGGGCGAACCAGTCGCTGTGGAAGCCGGTGTCGACGTACCCGAGCGTGTCCCAGACCGTGCCCCAGTCGTCGTACTCCCCGCCCCAGACACCGGTGGCCGGGAGGGTGTTCCACTCCGCGAAGTGGTCGTTCGAGTTCAGACGCTCCTTGATCACCTCGGCCAGGTGGGTCGTCTGCTGCATCTCCTTGGTCGTCATCTGGGCGGCCGGCAACATGGTCAGCACGAAGTTACCCTCGCGCATGCACACCTCACCTGCCGCGTCGCTGACCGGGTTCTGCGGGGCCTGGCTCGGGGGGAAGCACTGGATCGGCTTGCTCGAGTTGACCAACGCGTTGGCCGGGTACATCATGCCGTGGATGTCGGTGGCGAAGTGGATCTTCGGGAACCGCTCCTCGAGCCAAGGGATGACCGCCCGGGTCGACGGTTCGGAAAGCGCGGCGTGATCGCCCTCGCCGCGGCTGTACCCCTGGGTCGGGGCCTGGCGGTTCAGATCGGTCCCGTTGCTGTTGCCCCGGATGAAGTTCTGGCTCTCGACGCCGGCGAAGCCGACGCTCCCGCCGTCGTTGTGGCGGTACTCGGCCTCCTCGTGCGTCCAGCCGTCCGGGTTGTGGAAGAGGAAGATGAGGTTCATGTAGTCCAGCATCGCCAGGCGTTCAGGCGTGGCGGCGCCGGTGTCGTCCATGTCGTTCCAGGCACGGGTGAAGTCCTCGATCACCCGGACAGCGCCCTCCCGGCCGCCCTTCTCGTTCGCGTGGATCGACAGCTGGAAGAGGATGTTGATCTTGTCGTCAGCCGGGACCGATGACCCCTTGTTCGTGACCGTGACCACGGGCACCGGGAACCGGTCGTGGCCGCCGGCGATGTTGTCCCACCCACGGGACATGCCGGCTTCCTCGTAGGTGAGCAGGTCGGGGTTCTCGTCGACCAGGAGCTTGAGGTTCTCCACCGCCTCGCCGTAGCTCACGAAGTCGTTGGTCTCCATGGCCTCAGGGAAGAGCCGTCCGGTCACGGTCCGGGCCTCCTCGCCGAAGAAACCGGGCGTCGGCAGGGCAGAGGCCATCGGTGCAAGCACGACGGTCAGGGTCAGGACCACGATCCCAAGCTGTCGCATCGCCCGTGAGTCAAGATGTCACTATTTAGGCTTTCTTGGGGGACGGGTGGTCGTTGCAACGCTGGCCACCGCCCCGGGGGACCGCCGACCGGGGGGCTTGTGTACGCCACCCGCGTTGGGGCCATCATGGCAGGCGATCAGGCCAAACAGGCCATCCGAGAGGAGGTCTGGGATCGGCTGGAGGCGGAAGGCATCGCTCGGTTCCCGTTCCCTCCCCACGGCCGGATCCCGAACTTCAAGGGCGCCCGTCAGGCCGCCGAGCGTCTGGCCGAGCACCCGGATGTGGTCGACGCGCGCCGGGCCAAGGTCAACCCTGACTCGCCCCAGGGGCCGGTCCGGGAGCTGTTGCTTCGTCAGGGCACCGAGGTCTACGTCCCGACCCCCCGGCTCAAGGGGGGCTTCAAGCGCCTGGATCCCTCCACGATCCCCGGCAACCAGCTCGAGGAGGCCTCGACGCTCTCCAAGATGGACCGGTACGCCGAACCGGTCCCGCTCGACCGCCTCCCGCAGATGGATCTGATCGTGGCCGGCTCGGTGGCTGCCTCGCCCCAGGGGCACCGGGTCGGCAAGGGGGAGGGGTACGCCGACCTGGAGTACGCGATCCTCCTCGAGCTCGGTCACGACCCGGCCCCGGCGGCCACGACGGTCCACCCTACCCAGGTCCTCGACACGCTCCCGCGGGCCCCCAACGACCTCCCGCTTTCCTTGGTCGTCACCCCGGATCGGGCCCTGGTGGTCGACGACCCGCCTCCGGGACCGCCTGGCATCGACTGGGAGCTGCTCGGTGAGAAGCGGCTCGAAGAGATGCCGGTGCTCCAGGAGCTCAAGGCCGCAAGGGATCCGGTGTGAACCAGGACCCGGCCTACCCCGCCGGTCCAGGTTCCTGCGGTGCCGGCAAGCGGGCCACCCTGAGCCAGAACTCGTCGATGGTCGCCACGATGCCCATGTAGGCCTCCAGGTCGTTGGGCTTCGTGATGTAGCAGTTGACGTGGTGGTCGTAGCTCAGCTCCATGTCCGACCGGAGCGTCGAGCTGGTGAGGATGACCACGGGGATCCGGCCCAGGATCGGGTCGTCCTTCACGATCTGCAGCAGCTCGGTGCCCCGGAGCCCGGGCAGGTTGAGGTCGAGCAAGATCAGGTCTGGGAGGGAGGAGGCCTGCTTGCCTGCCTCCAGGTAGGCCAAGGCAGCCTCGCCATCCCGTTCCACGTGGATCCGAGCGGCGCTGCCGGTCTCCTCGAAGGCCTCCAGGGTCAGCCGGACGTCGCCTTCGTTGTCCTCGACAAGGAGGACGTTCGGGGGGCGAGGCGCCTGGCGACGCATACCAACCTCTGGGCCCGGGCGGCGCTTAAAGGTGCCGGTGGGGCCGATGGTAGCCCGACGGTGTTCGGGTCCAGGCCGCCGAAGCTACGAGGACCTCCCTACACCTCGTTCCCGCGCACCACGAAGTAGGCGGCCACCGTCGTCAGCAGGACCTGGAACTCCATCCCGCCCATGGGGAACCCCTCGGTCGCGGTGAAGCTCCACCGGGGCCAGTGGACCATGGCGATCGCACCGAGCATGACCGGGATCACCAGCAGACCCGAGAGCCGGGTCAGCCAGGCCGAACCGAACCCGCCAGCGATCGCCAGCAGGCCCCCGGTCAACTCCACGGCGCCGAGCAGGTAGATCATCGCGACCGGCAGCCCCATCATCTCGGAGAGGCCGGCAGCGGCTGGGAACTTGGTGATCCCATGGTAGATGAACACGGCGCCGAACGCGGCCCGGACCAGCCAATGGACATGAGGCTGGAGGCGGGACAGGAGCTCGGGGTCGGTCGATGCACCGGTCTCGATCTGGCTCGTCGGGCTTGCCATGGGGTCGGGTTAGGTCGCCGGGGCATCAGGCCTCCCTTGGACGGTCCAAGGGTCCGGTCCGCCAGCTGGCCGGGAGCTGCACCGTCGTCCACCCTCGGCTGGAGCCCGGCGTCCGGAACGCGTATAGGCGGCCGGTGTGTCATGCACCCGCATGGAGCCGCTGGATGCCTTCGGGCAGGCCTGGGCGGATGCCTACCAGGCGGCCCTGAACAGCAACGAAGCCTACGCAGATGCCGGGGCCGACTGGGAAGGCCCCATCGCGCTCAAACTCCGCGCCGCCCCGGACCACGGCATCCCCGAGGACCGGGCCGTCTTGCTCGACCTCTGGCACGGCCAGTGCCGCGAAGCCACGGCCCTGGCAGCGGCTGCCGCCGAGGAGCAAGCCGAGTACGTCATCGAGGCCGACCGTAGCACGTGGCGCAAGGTGCTCGACGGGGACCTGGACCCGCTCAAGGGTCTGATGTTCGGCAAGCTCAAGCTGACCAAAGGGAAGCTGCGCAAGCTGATCCCCTACACCAAGGCCAGCCAGCAGATGGTCGCCAGCGCCCAGGACGTGCCCACGGACCTGTGAGGTGCACCATGCAAGCCGTCGTCTACCAAGGTCCCGGGGAGATCCGCGTCGAGGACATCGCCGAGCCCGAGCTCCAGGGCCCTGATGAGGCGATCGTCCAGGTCGAGCAGGCGGGCCTCTGCGGCAGCGACCTGCACATCTACCACGGCGACGTCGGCGGTGTCCTCGAGGGCGACACCGTCGGTCACGAGTTCGTCGGCACCATCGAGGCCACCGGGGACGCGGTGACCCGGTTCCAGGAGGGCGATCAGGTCGTCGCCAGCTTCCAGTCCCCCTGCGGGGCCTGCCGCGCGTGCTCTCGGCAGCGGTACAACGGGTGCCAGGACCTCCACGTCTTCGGGTACGGCATCGCCTTCGGCGGCATCCCCGGGGCCCAGGCGGAGAAGGTCCGCGTCCCCCGGGCCGACCTGACGCTCCGCAAGCTCCCTGATGGCGTCTCCCCGGACGAGGCGATCTTCGCCGGGGATGTCCTCCCCGCGGCGTACACCGGCGTCCGCCCGCACATCGCCCCGGGCGACACGGTCGCCGTGGTCGGGGCCGGACCGGTGGGTCTGCTGGCCATGGAGGCTGCCCGGGCCCTGGGCGCGGCCCGCGTCTTCGGCATCGACCTCGAACCCCACCGGGTCGAGGTGGTCGACCAGCGGGGCCACATCGGGCTGGATCCTGCCCAGACCGACCCCATCGCACGGGTCATGGACGCCACCGAGGATCAGGGCGCAGACCTGGTGGTCGAAGCCGTCGGTGGTGAAGGCCAAGCGCTGGAGACGGCCTTCTCCCTGGTGGGACCAGGCGGGCACGTCTCGGCCCTCGGGGTCCCGACCGCTTACGAGTTCGAGTACCCGTGGCTCGAGGGGTTCACCAAGGGGTTCAGCTTCCAGGCCACGTTGGCCAACGTCCCCCGTTGGATCGACGAGGTCCTCGAGCTCCAGGCCGCCGGCCAGCTGGAGGCCGCCTGGATGATCAGCCACCGCATGGCGCTAGCCGACGCTGCCGAGGCCTACGAGATGTTCGATCGCCGGGAGGCCCTCAAGATCCTCCTGCAACCCTGACCCCGGGACCCCATCATCTTCGGACCCAACGGGACGCTGGCTGTACGCAGCCCAAACACCTTTATGGCACATGCCCTCGCCACTCACAGTACCATGACCGCCACCCAAGACAGCGACACCAACGGAACCGCCAACGAAGGCGACACCGTCCAGGTCCACTACACCGGGACCCTGGAGACCGGGGACGTCTTCGACTCCTCCCGGGACCGCGACCCCCTGGAGTTCACCCTTGGCCAGGGACAGATGATCCCGGGCTTCGAGGAGATCGTCATCGGCATGGAGATCGGCGAGACCAAGAAGGAGACCATCCCCCAGGACAAGGCCTACGGGCCCCGCCGCGACGACCTCGTCTTCCAGGTCGACAAGGAGCAGCTCCCTGACGATCTCGAGCCCGAGGTCGGCGACGTCCTGACCGTCCAGCACCCCAGCGGCCAGCAGGGCC
>CAYXGD010000064.1:0-10335 GCA_964464425.1 uncultured Thermoplasmatales archaeon | reverse complement strand
CGGGAACCGTCGCCCACGGTCCTGGCACTGAGTGCCCCTTGATGGTCTTTTTGGGGTCGTCCCTCCCTGGGTGCGGCCTGCTTGTGTCGACCCGACCGGCAGAAGGTTCATGAGGGCCCACGCCCACGCGTCCACGATGAGCGCCATCGACCTCCTGGCGACGGGCCTGGCCAGCCCCCGCGGTGCCGATCGCGAGACCGCCGATCCCGAGGCGCCCGCTGACCCGGCCCCCGAGGAACCGTCGTCGGCGACCGGGCCGGACCCAGCGCAGGGGCCTCTGCGCCTGGGCCCCGAGGCCCGGATCGATGGCGATCTGCAGACCGATCGTCCCGTGGTCCTCGGAGAGCGAGCCGTGGTGGCCGGCGACCTGCAGACGACCGCCTCGGTCACCCTAGGGGAGGGCGTCGAGGTGAAGGGCTCCACCACCGTGGAGGGGTCCCTCCAGCTTGGACCCGAGGCGCGGACAGGGCCGATCTCGGTGGCTTCGGGCGTCCGGGCGGATCCGACCACGGACGACCAGGCCCCCCGCACGGAGGCCGAGAGCGACCCTTGACCGGTCCGGGAGAAGGGGACAAGGGCCCTGGGGACAGCGCCACGGGTTGAAGTAGGGCAGGCAGCCACGTAACGTCAGATGATGCTGGGGCTCCCTGCTTGCTTCGAGGCGGCCAAGATCGTGGTCGGCAACCTGGCGCTTGCTCCCGACGACCATCTCGTCGGGCCCCTGGTCGTCACCGGCGACCTCCACCTGGCCCCCGGGGCCTGCATCGAGGGATCGGTGGCCGCCGGGGGCAACGCGAGCCTCACAGGGGGCGCTTGCCTCCAAGGGGACCTCTTCCACCGTGGGACCGTCGAGCTGGGCGGTGGGGCTCGCGTCACCGGCTCGGTCCGGACCCTGGCAGCCCACGTCACCTTGCAGCCGAGCTCGTCCGCGGCCTCGGTCTGACCCTCCTGGCCCGCAGAGCGGACCGACCAGCCAAAGGCTAATCAGGCGTGAAGGTCTTCGACCGGTGTTGGGGGCAGTACCCTGGGGCGGGTACGAGGCTCATCATGCCATCGCCCACCTTGCTCGTGCTCGCGGCGTTCCTCCAGCTGCAGCTGTCGGCCAACCTGGTCGTCGCGTTCCTGGTGCTCACGTTCATCACCGTGCCGACCATCCTGCTGCTCCTCGAGCACCTCAGATCCCGGGACCCTGATGCTGTTCAGCAGCGGGAGCAGGACGCCGAGACCGCCGGAGACGCTGAGGTCACCGAGGCGGCCGAGGAGGAGCCGCCTCCCACCCTGGCCTCCCTACGCTCGGCGTCCGGGACGCCGGTCGAGGAGGCCACCCTGGTGCTACCTGCCAGCCGGCTGCCGGCGACCCCCTTCCGCAGCGGACCCCCCGCCGAGGTCGCCGTCCTCCCGCCGCATACCCGGGCCCGAGGCGATCTGGCCTACCGCGGCTACCTCGTCATCGGGGATGGGGCCGTGCTCGACGGTGACCTGGATCTCGACGGCGAGCTCTGGGTCCAGCAGGGCGCCGAGATCACCGGCGACGTCCACGTCAACGGAGACCTCCATGCAGCAGAAGCCAGCTACCTGGCCGGCACCGTCGCGCTCGATGGGGACGCCTACCTCGGGAGCTGGTCCAAGGTCCGAGCCATCGAACGCGCCCACCTGGTCCGGATGGCGCCCGGGGCCCGGGTCGAGACCGCCTTGCGGGCCCGCGGACTGGTCCATGGGGCCAGCGGAACCCCGGTGGCTGAGCCCATGCCCTCCCCCGCCGTGGCGCCGAGGGAGGCTCCTCGGCGCCAGGCAGCCGCCCAGGACCTCGAGGACCTGTTCGTTGCCTGGCACGCGACCGACCTCGACGTCTTGCTAAGCCGGGAGCTCGGCGTGGGTTGGCCAGGCTCGCCGGCCGGCCGTGCCCTCCTCACGGAGACCGTGGCGCCCCTCCGACCGCTCATCTTCGAGATCCTCGGGACCGTCGCCCCGGCCCGGCCACCGCCAGCCCCCTCAGATCCCACCGCGCGTCCCCTCCCAGTGGGGGTGGGCCCCTCGTGACAGGGGACGACGTCGAGGTGACGGTGGTCCTGCCCACCCTGGACGAGGCCGGCAACATCCGCCCGCTGCTGGAGGCGCTGGCCGACCAGCTCGACGGTCGACCGTTCGAGGTTCTGATCGTCGATGGAGGCTCCCAGGACGGGACCGTGGCGGAGGCCCAGGCGGCCGCCGCGCCGGTGCGCGTCCTAGTTCCCTCGAAGGCCACGGACCTGGGGCCCTCGGTCGCCTACGGTCTCGCCCACGCCCGGGGTCGCTACGTGGTCGTCATGGACGCCGACGGCCAGCACCCACCGGACGCGGTCCCGCGGCTCCTCTCCACCTTCGACGCCGAAGGCTCGGACATGGTCGTCGGCACACGGTACGTCGAGGATGGCGGTGACCCCGGGTTCGGGCCCGGCCGTCGCTTCGTCTCCTGGACAGCCCGCCGGCTGGCCTGGTTGGCCCTCCCCAGCGTCCGCCGGCACGGGCTGACCGATCCCACCTCGGGGTTCTTCGCGGTCGATACGGGTGCCGTGGACGTCAGCGACATCGATGCCCGCGGCTACAAGATCATGCTCGACGTCCTCGCCCAGAGCGGTGTCCAGACGGTCAGCGAGACCGGGTACGTCTTCCAGAAGCGCGCCGGCGGGGAGAGCAACCTGGGGCCTGGGACCGTGGTGACCTACCTCATCCATCTCCTCCAGCTCGCCGCTGCCGAGCGATGGAACCACCGGGTCGTCCTCTTCGGCCTGGTCGGCCTCCTGGGGGTCCTGGTCAACCTCGGGATCCTCTACGGCCTGACCGAGGGTGCAGACCTGCACTACATGATCTCCGCCAGCGTGGCCGTCGAGGTCTCGATCCTGCACAACTGGGCGTGGAACGATGCGGTCACGTTCAAGGGTCGGCGGAGCCTGGCCTGGCCTCGGCGTCTGCTGAGGTTCAACGTCGCCAGCCTGGGGGCGATGGCGGTCAACCTCCTCGTCCTGGCAGCCTTGGTCGAGGCCCTCGGGGTCCACTACCTGGCCGCGGCCGCGATCGCGATCGCCGTGGCGTTCATCGCCAACCTCGGGTTCAACCTCACCTGGGTGTACCCGAGCCCGGAAGGGGAGCGAGCTTGAGGGACGCCATGGCCGGGACCGACTCGGCAAGCGAGGAGAGCAGGGCCCGAGCGCGCTCCCGCAGCAGCCGGGACCTGCCAGACTGGCTCTCCCGGCTGGGCGTCCTGGTCACCGCCGTCGTCCTCCTCCGGATCGGTTTCGAGCTGTGGTGGACGGCCCGGGTCCACGAGCACCTTTGGGCCCAGGCGGGCCTGGTGATGATCTACGCCTTGGCCATCGTCTTCCTGCTGCTGACCTTCCTGGACATCGACCACCGGAAGGTGGCCCCGTGGGGGCTTGGGGCTCTGTTCGCCGGGCTCCAGCTCTACACGCTGGTCACGATCCTCGTCGTCAGCCAGCACTACACCTCCGACGCGTTGCTCTTCGTCCACGAGGCCGCCGCCCAGTTCCTGGCCGGCCACGACCCGTACACGGTCACGCTGGCAGGAGGGTACGAGGGCTTCCAGGTCCCCTACTACGTCCAGACGCCCACGAGCACCGGCGGCATGATCACGAACCTGAACTACCCGGCCCTCTCCTTCCTGGTCTACACGCCGTTCGTGGCCATGGGGATCGACGACCTCCGGGTCGTCTCCGCCGGGGTGCTCCTGGCCCTGGTCATGCTCATCTACCTGGCCGCACCCCGCGGCCTCAAGCTCCTGAGCGTCTCGGTGCTCTTCCTCAGCTCGTTCTTCCTCTCCTTCTCCCTCTCCGGGTTCGACATCCTGTTCATCTTCTTCCTGGCCGGCGCCGTCGTCCTCTGGCCCAACGACCGGCGAGGCGCTGGCTTCTTCTACGGCCTGGCCTGCGCGGTCAAGCAGACGGTCTGGTTCATCGCGCCCTTCCTGATCATCCTCCATTGGCGGGAGGACGAGGCCCGGGGCCTCGACCGGAGGGCCCGGCTCCAGGGGTTGCTCACGTCGGCCGCCTGGGCCCTGGTCGCCTTCGTGATCCCCAACCTCCCCTTCCTTCTTGAGCACCCTGTGGCCTGGTTCCAGGGTGTCCTGACCCCGTTCGGCCTCTTCGGCGAGGCCCTCGTCCCGCTCTCCCAGGGCTTGACCTTGCCCATCTACACCGGGGCGGTCCACGTCAACCGATGGTTCCTGCGTGCGCTGGCAGGATCTGCCCTGATCGGGCTCCTGCTGCTCTACTGGACGTACTTCGACACCTGGCGGGCAGCCGTCTGGGTCGTCCCCCCGGTAGTCCTGGCCTTCGCCGAGCGCTCCCTCCAGAACTACTTCGAGATGTTCTACCCGATCGCGCTTCTCGTCCTCCTGCAGATGGTCGACCGCCGTGAGCGCCACGAGCGCCAGCCCGCACCGGCCGTCGCTCGTCCACCTAGTGCACGGGACCCGGACACGGGGGAGGCCGCATGAAGCAGGTCCTAGCGGCGCTCCTGCCGATCGTCCTGGTCGCCGCCGGTCTCTCCTACGCGGCCATGCAACCAGCCCCCACCCCTCTCAGCGTCGAGGTCGTCGGTCAAGCCGACCCCGGCCGAACCGGCATGGTCACCGAGCTCCAGGTGGAACTCACCAACCCTGGTGACGAGCCGGTCCGCCCGAAGTTCTCGGTGCCCAGCAACCGCTTGAAGAACTGGTACACGTGGACGATCAACGCCGGTCCCGAGACCCTCCCTGCCGGCGGGACCGCCGTCTACGACCTCCACCAACCCCCGTACACCGGCATCCCCCGTGGGGAGTCCTTCCAGGTCGTGGCCAGCGACATCGAGTCGCCCACGATACGAGGTACCAGTCCCCTGACCCTGGCCGCGCCGCCTAGCCCGGAACCGGCCGTCGTCAACCCCGGCTTCCGGTCCTGGATCCCGGCGATGATCGCCCCCTACGACCTTCCCTTCGGCTGGATCCCGGTCGCCGAGCTGCACGGCGACGACCAGATGACGATCCAGGGGACCGACGGCTCCCTGAACCTGAGCCTCGAACTGGACACGACCCGGACCGAGCGCACCGGCAGCGCCGAGGACTGGTCCATGGTAGCTCTCCGGCAACGGATCGAGTTCCCGGACCAGCTCCGCGTCACCGTCCACGACGGCGACCGAAGCTCGTTCTCTGGGGGCCCTCAGGTCCTGGTCGGCGTGCTGCTCGAGGACCCGCACCGACCCCACCAGCTCATGGTCCTGTTCACGGAGCATCCGACCGACGAGGACCAGGCTGCCGTACGGACCTTGCAGCTCGGGGAGACCACGTCGGTCCGTTACCTCGTCACCAACCGGACCCAGACGATCGACCTGCCGGCTGTGTGGCGGGATCAAGGTTGGGCGCTGCCCACCCCGAGGGAGGTCGACGAGCGGTTCCCGAGCCCCGCCGGCCAGGTGGGGATGGGCGCGCTAGCCGTGGAGGCGGCCTACGACCGGTTCGAGGTGATGCGCCCCATCGAGCTCAAGGTCCTCCTGGCCAGCTTCCCGCCGCACCAGCAGGCCGAGCTGGAGGCGCGGTTCTCGTTCGTCGGTGGCCCGGCGTACGATCAGGGTTCCTGATCTGAGCCGTGCCCCGCGGCCCGCTGGCGGAGCACCACGCCACCGGTGAGGAGGATCGCCAGGCCCAACGCCCCGGTCAGCCACGGCGAGGCTGGCGGCCCCGCCGACGGCGCGGGTAGGGCGACCTGCACTTGAGCAACCTCGCCCGGCTGTAGCCTGGGGCCCGCGACCTGCTGGACCTGCCCCTCCCCGGCTGGCGTGTAACGTAGATCGACGGCGCCGTCGAGCCGGTCGGCCGGCGCCTCGACCTGGAAGCGCCCCTGCGCGTCCACCGGGGCTGTCGCCAGGACCTGCCCGTCCTGCATCACGGCTACCTGGCCACCGCGCTCAGGCCCCTCGGGGGCCTCGACCCGGCCGAGGACGAGGGCCGGCGGGGGTCCCGGCGGGTCCCCAGAGGTCCCCTGGCCGACCCAGACCACCTCGAACGGTGTCGGTCGGTCCTCCCCGGAGTCGACCCCCGGGGGAGCAGGCAGGTGGATCTGGGCGCCGGGCCATACCTCCTCACCGGACCTGGCCCCGGGCGGGACCACCTGGAGGTGCCAGCCTGCCTCCAGCTCGCGGACCGTTCCGGCCCGATCGGAGACCTCGAGGTGGCCGGAGCGCTGGGCGTGGACCAGCAGGCCATCGCCCGGCTCGATCACCTCAAGGCTGCTCCAGTCCGGATCGCCAGGCACGTAGGCCTGCCAACCGGTGGCCGCATCGAAGCCCCAGGCGACACCGATCCCGGTCCCCTGGAGCACCCGGCCAGGGTCCACCGGCCGGTCGAGGCCAGGGAACCCGATCGCCTCCCAGCCGGGTTCCAGCTGGTACTGGTGGGCGGGCCAGAAGGTCGTCGGACCCGGCAGCTCGTAGCGAACCGACCCGTGGGGACCCGGGGCCCCAGGCACGGGACCAGCAGCGGCGTAGGGGATCCACCCCGGTTCGACCCACACCCGGGTCCCCGGCCACCCAGGCGATACGGTGACGCCGGGGCTGGGCCCTGGTCGGGGGCTCAGCGAGCTCTCGCTGTCCAGGATCCAGGGCCCCTGCCACGTGGATCGGTCCTCGATCAGCCCCAGCAGGGCCCAGGCCTGGGTCTCGCTGTTGGTCTCCCGGGAGAACCGGCTGGTCTGGATCTCGTAGCTGGCCAGGTCCCGGGTGACCTCCCACAGGTGGCTGCGGGCCGCCCACCGCACCTCGGCGTCGATGGCGCCGGCGGCTTGCAGCGCCAGGCCCGACTTGAAGGCCCAGTGGTTCGTGTCGGCAGGGGGATCGCCCAGCAGGATCCGGCTGCCATCGGTCCCGAGCGAGGCGCGGGCCTGGGCGACCCAGGTCCTCATCTCCGGCGCGTCGAGGACCTCGCTGGCTTGGCGCCAGGCGATCATCGACAGGAGCGTCGCGTCGAGGAACGGCGGGCCCCCGGTCTGGGCGCGCACCGCGCCGACGGCCGGGTGGTCGTCGTCGATGATCTGGTGGGCGCGGAGCTCCTCGGCGAACCGCTGCCCGAGGGCTTCCCAGCGCGCCTGGCCTGTCCGGTTGGCCAGGTCCAGGGCCGCCATGGTCGCGGCGGCCAGGCTCCGGGTCTGGGTGCCTCGCTCGTAACGATCAGCGTACGCGGTCAACCACGCCTCGGCTCGGGCCTGGAGGCGGCCATCGGGGTCGGGGGCTTCCAGGAGGCCGTGGGCGGCCTCGCCCAGCTCGTAGATCAGGCTGGGGTCGAGGTTCTCGAACCCGGGGGCCTCGATCCGCGGGATGATCGCCTCGTAGGCACCCAGGTCGTCGGTCACGAGACCATCGAGGAGAACCAGGTCCTCCGAGATGGGGCCGGGTGCCTGGCCATCCCAGGTGTACCGGTGCTCGAGCCCCAGGAGCCCGTCGCGGGCTGGATCCCGGGCGGTGGCCCGGGCCTCGTGCAGAAGGTCGGCGGCCTCCAGGGCCACCCCCAGCCCGCTGGCGAACGCATCGGTCGTCCCCTCGTCGAGGTAGAGCACCCACGGCCCGGCGAGGTCCTTGCCCTCGTAGAGCGTCAGGCCCTGCTGGTCGACCGGCCGGGCAGGCTCACCGGCCAGACTCACCGCCTTGTAGGTGCGTGGAGCCGTCTCCAGCTTAGGCTGACGCACGGTGAGATCCGGCGACCGCATCGCCACCCCGGTCACACGCTCCTCGCCCTCCTCCACGGTGAGCGTACGCTCCAGCCGGGGTGACGCGTCCAAGGTCAGCCGCTGCACGACCGAGACGCCGGCACCCGTGTACACGATGCCGAGGGTCTTCCCCTGGGTCGGCGTGTCGGCCAGGAGCCGGGCCTCGCTGGGCTCCAGGGGGACCCACGTGCCGTCGACGAGCGCGCTCGGGGCACCGATGGTGGCCATCACCCGGTCCCGCTTGTCGTGGTACTCGATGAGGACCTCCAACGGGCCTTGCTGAGGGTCGCCTCGGAGGGTCAGGAGGTGGTTGGAGAGCTCGATGCGGCCAGGCGGCGGGTCGAGGACGGCCACCTCGTGGGTGTTCACCCAGCGCTGGAAGACGACCGGCCCCTGGCCCATGGAGGCCACGAACCGGGCGATCTCGGCCGTCGGTTCCGGGGCGCCATCCGGGGCTCTTGCCAGCGCCCGGAGCACCTTGGCGTTGTCACCGGTCCACGCCCACCGGTCGCCGTGCTCCAGCGGGTGCTGGGTCTCCATGATCGCACCGACCTCGGGGTCGTAGAGCTGGTCCACCAGGGTCGCCAAGCCAGCACGGTACCAGTCGGGGACCGGGTCCTGGGTCCCCCCACCCTGGTCGGCTAGGACGACCGGGCTGGCGATCACCAGGTAGGCCAGGATGAGCACCGGGATGGAGGAACGGGTCATAGGCACCTGCCGGCTCAGTCCCCGCCGGACCCGCCGTGGCATGGCCCGTGGCTGAGCACGAACCTACCGTCCCACGAGGCGGGGAGGTCGGCACGAGCCTCGGTCAGCTCGGCGTCCAGGTGGGCGGCCGTCGTGTAGTGGGCGGTGCTCGTCGTGGTCTCATCGAGCGCGACCTCCTCGGAGAACGACGTGCCCCATGTCACGATGATCTGGTGCGGAGCGTCGGCTGGCTGTTCGAGCTGGTTGATCACGAAGTGCCACTCGGTGGCGTCGCACGGATGGTCGTCGATGGCCTGGGCGGTGTGTTCCACGCGGCAGGGGGCGAGCTGGGAACCCGGCAGGTCGGTGGAGAGCCGCGAGGCGTTGTTGGTCGTGGAGAGGCTCGTCTGGCGAGCCGTCGCCGTCGCCTCCCCTCGGAAGAAGAGGTCGCAGGCGGTGTCCTCGATGGTGCTGTCCCGGAGGTCCAGGCCTGGGCTATCGAAGACGTGGAACCCCTCGTCCCAGCTGTCCTGGATCGTCGCGTTCCTGACCTTGACGTCCGGCGACCCCGTCAGGTTCACGAGATCGTCGGAGGCGTCGAGGATGGCCACATCGTTGACGCGAGCTCCAGGTGTCGCGATCAGCCAGAGGCCACGGCGGGCGGTCTCGATGTGGAGGTCGGACAGGTCGAGCCCAGCGACGTCCTCGGCCACGATGCCGTGCTCGGTGCTCCGCGTCGCCGAGAGGCCCTGGAGCCGGACGTCGTCGGTCGCCAGCAGGTGGATGCCACGGAGGTTCCCGGTGTAGGTGCCCGAGAGGATGTCGATGCCGGTGGATCGTTTGGTGATCAACCCGTTGACACCGGCATCGCTCGCGCGGACCTCCTGGACGGTGATGTTCCGGGCATCCTCGATCAAGATCCCGTGCCGGCTGGCCCCGTCGGTCGAGGCCTGGCGCAGGGTCACGTTCGAGGACGCCAGGATCCAGTAGCCGATCGTCCCATCGGCCTCGGTGTCCAGCAGGACGAGGTCCTGGGATCGTTCGACGACGACGCCGTGTTCGGCCGGCGAGCTGGCTGTGAGGTTGGTCAGCGTGGCATCGGCCACGTCCCACGCGTGCAAAGATCGGTGGTCCCCGGACAGCGAGGCGCCTTCCACCGTGAGACCGTCCACGGAAGCGAGCCGGAGCCCGTTGCTCCCGGCTGAACGCGAGGTCACGTCGGTGACCGTGACCTGCTGGGCCAGCGCGACGTCGAAGCTGTTGCCGGTGGCGCTCGTGACGGTCACATCGCGAACGGTGAGGTTCTCGGTCCCGTGGGCCAGGATCCCGTCGGAGGCGCCGTCGATGCTGAGCGAGGCGACCTTGAGGCCATCCCCGGTCAAGTTGAGCCCGGGCTGGCTGTCGGTCCGGATGACCGTGGCGCCTGGTCCGCTGCCTTGGAGGGTCAACCCGTCCTTGGCCACGTGCACCGGACCCTCGAAAGTTCCCTCGTGGATCCGGATCGTGTCACCGGGGGCAGCCTCATCCACGGCCGCCTGGATCGTGTCGTAGGCCTCGGGATCCTCGGGGTCCACGTGCCGGGTCTCCGCCTGGGCCGTCGGGAGGAAGAGCAGCATCGCTACTCCCGGAAGCAGCAGGACGACGCCGAGCAGCCACACAACCTTACGCATCAGGGGACACCTCGCAGGTCCCCGCCCCGGCAGCGCCAACCTGCTCGGATGGTGTAAGGCTTGTGGCCCGAGGGCCTGGCCTAGTCCTCCCACCGGCTACCGAGCGCGCCCTGCAGCCGGCGGTCGAGCTCCATGGCCGTCTTGGCGATGTCGGTCACCGTCACCACGCCTCGCAGCTCGCCGTCGAGGACGACGATGAGGTGGCGGATCCCGTGCTCGGCCATGGTCTCCAGGGCGTCGTCGATGTG
>CAYXGD010000063.1:0-10379 GCA_964464425.1 uncultured Thermoplasmatales archaeon | reverse complement strand
CGATCAGCTCATCGATGCATGCCTTGATGGTGGTGCAGTCGTCGAGGCTGAAGCTCTGCACGCCCACCAGCGCGTCCAGGAGGACGGCCTGGGTGTCGCCTTCGGTCTCGGAGATCCCGAGCAGCAGCCGGTCCTCGATCTGTGCGACGGCCTCCAGGACGTCAGCCTCCGTGGGCGCTGCGGTCTCCGTGGCCAGAGCGCCGGGGGCGGTCGTGGCGACGATCATGAGCGCGGCGATGAGAAGTCCCAAGCTTCGTTTCAGCAAGCGATGTTCACCGTGCCCCCGGAATCACATCTGATGGATATTCTTTCCTCCTAGGCAACCTCTTCGTTGCGGCTCCAGGGTCAATGATTATAGAATGGTGGTCTCAGCCTGCTCGGGAGGGGTTGGAGGGGAGAAGAGGGCGAAGAAGGGAGACGGGGGGGGGTAGCCCCCGTACACTGAGGCGGTGCAGGTGGTGTGCCTGCAGCTACGTGGTGGTCTCCGCGCAGATGCCGAGCTCTGCGAACCTGGGGTCCAGCGGGGCGACGGCCTCGTCGAGCGGGAGGCAGTCGGGGTCGCCGTTGTAGGCCTCGCAGGCTTCGGTGATCACGGCGTTGACGAAGGCCTGGGCCAGGTCGACGACTGCGAGCCCGAACCCGACGATGATCTGGGCGATATCCACTGCGATGCAGACGATGTCGACGAGGATCTGGATGATCGGCTGCAGGGTCTCGATCAGTTCATCGATGCATGCCTTGATGGTGGTGCAGTCGTCGAGGCTGAAGCTTTGCACGCCCACGAGCGCGTCCAGCAGGACGGCCTGGGTGTTGCCTTCGGTCTCGGCGATGCCAACGAGGAGCCGATCCTCGATCTGTGCGACGGCCTCCAGGAGATCGGCCTCTGTGGGCTCTTCGGCCTCGGTGGCGACGACGCCGGGGGCGGTAGTGGCGACGATCATGAGCGCTGCGATGAGTAGTCCCAAGCTGCGTTTCAGCACGTGGTGTTCACCGTGGCCCCGGAATCGGAACTTGACTATATTCCTTGCTTCGCGGCACCCTCCTGGTTGCGCCTACGTCGTCAATGATTATTGAATGGTTAAGTGGGCTGGGGAGAAGCTGGGGAACGGGGGGGAGAAGAAGGAAGAAGAGGGAGGAGACGGGGGAGGCGGAGGGTGCGGTCCCCGTAGGATGCGTTGGGTGCTGGTGCCCTGTCTGGCGCTACGTGGTGGTCTCGGCGCAGAGGCCGAACCCGGTGTCGGGGTCCATCGGGGCGACGGCCTCGTCGAGCGGGAGGCAGTCGGGGTCGCCGTTGTAGATCATGCATGCCTCGGTGATCACGGCGTCGACGAAGGCCTGGGCCTGGTCGACGACAGCGAGGCCGTAGTCGACGATGATCTGAGCGATCTCCAACGCGATGCACACGAGGTCGATGAGAAGCGGGATGATCGGCCACGGGCTCGTGAAGAACTCCTCGATACACTCGTAGAGGGTCTCGCAGTCGTCGAGGCTGAAGCTCTGGATGCCCGCGAGCACATCCAGGATAGTGGCCTGGGTTTCGCCGTCGGTCTCGGCGATGCCGACGAGGAGCCGGTCCTCGATCTTCTCCATGGCCTCCACGAGGTCAGCCTTCGTGGGCTCCTCGTCCTCCGTCGCGACGGCGCCTGGCGCGGTCGTTGCAAGGATCACAAGCGATGCGATGAGTAGCCCCAAGCTGCGTCTCAGCAAGCGATGTCCACCGTGGCCCGGGAATCGGGGTGTGGTTATATTCCTTGCTTCAGCGCAACCTCTTGGGTGCTGCTAAAGGATAAATGATTCTAGAATAGTCGGTCAGGGGGCAACTCTGCTGTGTCCTCGGGAGCCGGTACCTAATCTGTCTGGCTGCGCCGGCCTGCTCAACTCGTGCACTCTCGTGGGATCTAAGATCAGTTCCGCGGCTATGGGTGCGTGGATCTGAAGCTGGATCCGTCTATTGGGGAGAGCTACAAGTCCAAGGCCCAGCGTAGCCGGGTGATCACGGAGTCCTGGGCAGCTCAGAACCTCTACTGCCTCAACTGCGGGGCCGGGGCGATCGAGGCCCACCGCCCTGGAAAGAAGGTGGAGGACTACTTTTGCCCGGATTGCGACCGCCGGACCCAGCTCAAGGCCAAGCGCGGGAGCCACGGCCGGAGCGTTGCCAATTCTGCGTACGGCGCGAAGATGGAGGCCATCCAACAGAACGCCGCACCTGACTACGCGTTCCTCAGCTTCGATGCAGACGCATGGTTGGTGACCGACCTCTTCGTCGTGCCGGGCCATTTCATGACGCCCAATGTTGTTGAAAAGCGCAAACCGCTGAGCTCCAACGCCCGCCGATCCGGATGGGTCGGTTCTACCATCATCTTGGATCGCGTCCCCGAGGCCGGGCGGATCCCCCTCGTCCAGGCCGGCTCCGCCGTCCCGCCGATGGAAGCGCGGCGGGCCTTCGAGCGGACCTTGTTCCTAACAACGAAGCAGCCCGACGCTCGAGGCTGGCTCAGCGCTGTTATGGATTGTATCGACGATCTCGAGGTTGCAACGGGCGACACGTTCGAGCTCGGGGAGGTTTACCAGTTCGAGGACCGGCTTAGCAAGATGTACCCAGACAACCAGCACATCCGGGCCAAGATACGCCAGCAGTTGCAAGTGCTCCGGGACGAAGGGGTCATCGAGTTCCTGGGGCGTGGGGAGTACCGGCTGGAGTTGTGACGCGAGGTGGGGCAACCAACCCGCAGTGAGCGCCTCAGTTGTCTGTTCGGCTGATCGTTTGGGGCCCGTTCCTGGCTGAACTCGGTAGGCCAGGTGGGTTGGCCCGGTCAAGGTTCGCCTAGGGGGTCGACGCCGCAAGCCTCGAGGTGGGCTGCGGTTTCGTCGAGTTCTGGCTCGGGAGTCACGAAGATCACGATCCCGTCCCTCCCTCGGGACAGGAGGATTCGATACGTGTTCAGCCGTAGGGTATGTGGATCGTGGATGCCGGGAACCTGCTTCGTACGGGATACCCAGCGTCCTTCTTGGAGTGTCAGGTCCCTGCCCCAAAGGACGAGGGCGCCATCGAGTTCGAGCCCTTGGCATTGGAATTCCTGTGCAGCCTGGATGAGCTCGCGGCACTTTGCGGGCTGCCCAGGCTTGTCGACGTACCAGGGCCCGACCTGGCCTGGCCGAAGCCAATGAGCCCCGACGTAGGAGAGGTCTACCCCGTAGCTCCCCAGGTTGCTGGCCTTGGAGGAGCCCACCATGCCGTAGGTCTTGGTCTTGCTGCCTTGATAGATGCGCTTTAGGTGCTCTCTACCGGCGTCGATGCTCCGCGTCATCCGGAGCCAGAGGCCTGCGTCCTTCAGATCCTCCGCACGGGCCCTGGCCGTCTCAGCCCGTTGCTCCAGGAGGGCCTCGATCCATTCGTGAAGCCGTGTGGCCCGGTGGGCGCGTAACGTCTGGTCCAGGTGGAGGTGATCCCTTACCTCAGCTGATTCGTCGAAGACCGGGCGCGCCCGCGGGGAGGCATGGACTTCCCAGGCGGTCTCTGCGGCATGGACGGCCTCGGCCCAGAGGTCCAAACCGCGTTGCTCCCCCTTGTAGATGGATTGACCCTCGCCGATGACCGCTACCAGGCACGAGCCGCGGTCTCGACGGCCGAGGATGTTCATGAGCATCTCGGGCTCTGACTCGGGGGGTAGCTCGCGATTCTTCTTCTTGTTCGTCCGGATGACGTGGTCACGGTCCCAGGCGCGTTGCGCTTCGTCGAAGATGTAGAAGTGCTCGTCTGGGACCTCCGTTGACGCTCCATATTCTGAAACGAACTCGTGGATGTTCTGGACGAGTACTCCACTTTCCAATTGGTATTGCAGGACTTCGATAAGGGGGCCATTCCCGCTCAGGAACAGCCCGCGGGGGCCTGGCCTATGCTCGCGGGTGAATCGGTAGGTCGTTTGCAGACCGATAAGCGTCTTGCCTGAGCCGGGGACGCCAGTAAGCAAGATGAGATGATGGCTTCCGTCCGAGAGCGCCTGCTCGGCCGTCGACAGGACATAGTCAACTGTCTCTTCGATCTCAGCGGCTTGGACCGTCCGAATCTGGGGTAGCTCGTTCTGCTGATAGATTTCAACGGCAGCATCGATGAGGCTGGGGAGTGGCTCATACCGCGCTTGCATCCAGGCTTCAGCTCGTTGCTCCGAAATGCCCTCCCCATCGCACCCATCGAGGAGGTTGCCGACCGCCTCGGTGTTCCCGACCAGCGTCCCCTCTATGCGCCTGGTTTCGGGGGCCCTCGTGACCAGCACCATACCAACCACAGAGTGACGCCGGGATCCCTCGTGGTACTCCTGGAGGTCCCTGAGGTAGCCCTGTAGCTGGTCAACAGCGGCCACAGAAGCTGATCGGGTGTCCTTGACCTCGATGACCACGACCTCGGAACCGGTCAGGAGGCAGACGTCGAGTGGACGATCCCGGGCACGGGGCATCTGGTACTCCAGGATCAGGTGCCAGCCTCCGGCATCTGGGCGACCCGACAGGTAGTCCTGGAGAAACACCTGCAACTGGTCGAGGGTGGATGCCCAGGCAGCCTCTTGCAAGGCCGCCGCGGGGTAGCGCGCGTAAAGCTGGCTTAGCACCGCCTGCTTGTTCGCGTCGATGAACCGGGTCACTGATCCGTGCCACCCGCAGCGGTCGGAGTCCCCAGGCACTGGCCCAGCTCACGCTGGCCGGATCTTTAGAAGTTGTGATCATCCACTAGCTCGGGTCGCGCGTGACAGGCCCAGGGGCGCCGGTGGGCGGCGGCCAGCAAGGAGAAAGGTTTCTCCACAGGTTTCGGTCCGGTCCCGTGACCGGCCCCTTCCGTCCTCGGCTTCGTCGGGCGGTCCGGAGCCTTCGTGAGCGGGTTATGGGAGGGGGATCCGGTTGTCGGCTAAGGACTCCCCCACCGCCAGGCATCACACCGACACCCAACCGTCGGCGCGTAGATGCCAACCTCCCCGAACCCTGCCTCCTCCCACGCCTCAGCCAGGAAGCTGTGGTGCGTGCAGAGGTAGAAGGTCCCCCGCTCGACCTCGAGGAAGTGCGTCGCGTAGCGCGGGCACAAGTGGCACTCGGCCTCCCACTCGCCGCAATCTTGGCAAGGCTCGTTCAGCACGAACTGCGGGAGGGTCCCCTCGGGGTCCAAGTCGACATGCCTGAGGCGTCCCTGCCCGTCCCGGACAGGGTGGAGGACTCGGGTCACAGGCTCACCAGGACAGCCTACCGTCGGGCCGACCTTGAGATCGCCGTCGGGGTCCCCGGATCTACCCGCTGGCCACCAGGTCCGCCCCCTTCTTCCAAGCAGGGTCGGTCCGTCACGGCCCCTGGCGGTCCGCCGTGGGAAAAGAAGCAGAACACCCAGCCCCGGCCACCCGGGCCAGGGCTGGGCTCTTGGTCTGGCCTACCACCCGTCGTGGCAGTGGTACCCGTCGCTGTCGAAGTAGCAGACGCACGGGCCCTTGAGGCAGCCGACCTCGACGTGAGCCTCGGCGTCCCCAGTCGTGTCGATGGTGTCGGCCAGGTCGCCGAACCCGATCGCGTCGGCCGCGGCGGGCGCGACCATCAGTCCTAGACAGAGCAGCGCAGCGAAGAGAGCGATGTTCCTCATGTGCGTGGTTCACCTGTGCGGGGCACGCGGCCCCGGCGGGCGGCCAACCCGATGATGTTCCATAGGTGTTCGGGGTTCGATGGTGGGGGGGTCGGCGTGGCCCTGGTGGGCGGGCCGCTCGGGTGATCTCCGCGGCGCCGGAGGTCAAGCGTCCCTCCCCCGACAGGTAAGCCTATGGTCCAGCGCCCGGTCACGGGCTCTACCCGCGTGGATCCCATGCTCGAGTTCCACCCCATCGAGGAACACCGCACACCCCCAGAGCGCCTGGTCGACCTCCTTCAGCAGGCCAAGACCGTCCTGCAGGAGGAGGGCATGGCGTCGATCGACGAGTACGGCGACATGCTCAAGTGGCCCCTGCCCAGGAGCGAGGAGGCCTGGCGCAACATCCACGTCTTCCATCCGGGCTGGTGCTCCTACAGCGATGCGTACTGGGGCACGATCCACTACCACGCCGGCTGGATCCGGGGCACGGTCCTGGCCGGGCACGTGTACCACGACACGTACCGCGCCGTCGAGGACCCCGACGGTGACCGGTTCCTCGACGGGCAGGCCTACAGCCTGACCAAGCACACCCAGGAGCACGGGGCCGGCACGACCTACGAGCTGCCTGGCATGGTGCCCCACTGGATCCGGCCCACCGAGCTCACGCTGACGTACTTCGAGGAGGAGGTCACCTCAGGGGTCTCGGACCTCGTCAACCCGGCCTCCGAGGAGACCGATGACCACACCTGGACCCAGGCGCAGGCCGATGCCCTGCTGCCCGAGCTGCTCGGCCTGATCGATGACCGGCTGGAGCAGCTGTCGGTCCTGGTCTAAGCGATCCGTAGGCTCGCGGCGCGCTCGTCAGCCCCTGGCGTTGTGGTCGGGGTCTGTGGCAGGCGGCAGGATAGGCAGGCGCAGCAGGAACACCGGCCCGTCGGGCCCTCCAGCGTTCTCGGCGGTCAACGTGCCGGCGTGATCCTCGGCCAGCCGACGAGCCGTGAGCAGGCCCAGGCCAGCGCCCGGGTAAAGCGTCTCGAGGAGGCCAGGCGGTCGGGCATCCTCGGTGCCCTGCGTGGCTGCGGTCAGGCGACCCTGGCTTGAGCGTCGTCGGGAGGTCCGGACCCAGACCTCGGCCACGCCGGCCCGAACGTTGACCGTGACCCGGACGTGGCCGCCGCCGAAGGTCAGGCCGGCTCCGTGGGACAGGAGGGTGTCGATGATCTGGATCAGCGCGGGCTGGTCTCCGAGCACGCCTGGCGCCTGGAGGACGACCACGGAGAGGTCGACCCCTGCTTCGACGGCTCGGCTCCGGAACCGCTCGACGGTCCCACGGACCAAGCGACCCAGATCCAGGGCCCGCGGATCGAGCGCCTGGCTGCTGGGCAAGCTGGCCGGTCGGTCCCCGATCCGGCCGACCGGCGGGTCGGCGGGGGCAGGGTCGTGCTCGGCCTCGGTCCATCTCCTCCCTGGGTCGAACGACCAAGGTCGGTCCATCGTGCTCGCTTCCTGTCGTGCGTCTCGATCGATCCTCATGGTGGGCCTCGACCAGCCCGGACCGGCTGGCCAGCCCTGGGTTCGGACGCTCGAGGGGGTTCAACCCTCCGCCATGCCCTGTCCTCCGGCCTGGACGACAAGGGACGCCTCGGGATCGGCCACCCACTGACGCGTCCCAACCCAACGGTTAACCGTGCGGCGCTGGCTCGGGTCCACGATGGTCACCGAGCCGATCCGAGTCCTGGTAGCGGGTGCGACCGGAAACCAAGGCGGCGCCGTCGCGCGCCACCTGTTGAACTTCGACGGGGACGTCACCTTCGAGGTCCACGCCTTGACGCGCGATCCCGCCAAGCCGGCAGCGCAGAACCTGTCGGCCCAGGGCGCCGAGATCGTCCAGGGCGACCTGGACGACAAGGCCAGCCTAGCGCCCTTGGTCGAGGACGTCGACGCCGTCTTCGGCGTCTCGAACTTCTGGGCGGTGGGGTACGAGACCCAGGTCGCCCAGGTGACCAACCTGGCTGAGGCCGCCGCCGAGGCCGGCGTCGAGCACTTCGTGGCCAGCGGTGTGGGAAGCTGCCGGGAGGACACAGGGATCCCGCACTTCGACTCCGCCGCCGAGATCGAGGAGGCCATCGAGGCCCTGGATCTGCCGGCGACCTTCCTGCGGCCGGTCTTCTTCACGCAGAACTTCGAGGGCATGATCGAGGACATCCTGGACGGCACCCTGGCCATCCCCCTGACCGAAGGCACCAGCCTCCAGATGATCGACATCGAGGACGTCGGGGAGGCCGCCGCTCGCGTCTTCGCCGACCGCCAGGCCTTCATCGGTGAGGGCATCGAGCTGGCCGGCGACGAGCTGACCCTCACCGAGATGGCCGGGACCTTCTCCAAGGTCACCGGCCGGGAGATCGAGCCCTACCACGTTCCCATCGAGGACGCCCGCGAGCAGATGGGCGACGAGTGGGCCGACATGTGCGACTGGTTCAACCGCGTCGGCTACCAGGCCGACATCCCGGGCATCGCCAAGCGGCTGGGCTTCCCCATGACCACGCTGTCCGAGTACCTCCAGCGGGAGGGCTGGGACGACCCCGGCTCCAAGTCGCCCACCGCCACGCCCGGCTGGATCAAGGCGATGGCGTAGGCCACCGAGCAGGCATCGGGGGGTAGCGGCCGCCGGGTCCAGATCCCCTACCTCCCGTTACAGCTGCCCGGCCGGTTCCCCGAGCGGGAGAACGCTCCTGAGGGTCCCAGCCTGGCCTCCGTTCGTGGATCCATGGACGGAACCCTTTTCTACCATCAACACACAGGGGTGTGTGTAGAGATGACCGAGGATTTCGAGCTGCCCGAGCCCGACCACGAGGTCAAGCTGGCCCACTGGTTGCTCGGGCGCGGGTCGGACCTGGACCTGCGGGTCCTTGAGACGCTCCTGGCCGAGCCCAAGCGCTACCGTGACCTCCGTGATCTCCTCATCGAGGGCAACTCTGACACCCCACTGACTCGGGCGCTTCGGCGCCTGGGCGACCGGGGGCTGATCCGCCAGGGGATGACCCTCGACGATCCCGGCGATCCCCGCTACTACGCTGCAACGTCGCTGGGCGTCCTCGTGATCCTCAAAGCCCACGAGATGCGGCCTATACACGAGACCCTGGAGGAAGCGCGTCGTGCCGGCCTCCTGACCGGGTGAGTGCCTGAGCGGATGCCTGGATGACCGGATGACCGGATGACCGGATGGGCGCTCCCTCCTTCCGCGACGTGGTCGCCGAGCACCACGTCGACTCCGATGCGATCCTCGTCGCTGGCCGCGAGCCGTGCCTCTCCATCGCCCACGACGAAGCGACCAACGTGTCCGGCAGGTCCTTCCACATCATCACGCCGGAGGAGCTCGGCCAGCTCGAGCCCCGGCCCTCGTGGATCATGGCGGTCCTCCTCTGCCCCGGCGACGAAGCCAGCTCGGTCGCCGCCTGGCTCCAAGCGGGCGGCCGTGACCCCCGGCGGGTCCTCTTCTACCTCCACAAGGATACCGATCCCCGCCAGGCGCTTGCACCCTGGCACGAGGCGGGGCTCGCGATCCACTCGACCTGGACGATCAGGACCTGGCGGGAGCTCCACAAGCACCTGGGGGGCCGCCTGGAACGTCCTCATCTACGACGACTTCCGCCAACCGTGAAGACGGATCCCCGACGAGGGCCCCAGCACCGGACCGGCCCCGTGGGCCTGCCGTGGACAGGGGGCGTTGTCGTGACCGCCCTCAGGCAGGGCTCTCGGCCCGGTCGATCGCGGCTGCCGCCGGCCCCACCTCGCCACGCCCTGCCAGACCACCGAGGGTGAGAGCCAGGGGTTTATGTATGTCCCCCCGATAAGCGAGGCCCCTTCCCTGGCTGGCAGGCCCTCGGTCTGGACAACCGCTGACCACCAGCGGGTCCCCACGACGCGGGTCGGCGACCGGCACGCCCGGCCGGGGGATCGAACCGACCAAGGAGATCGACGTGACCGATCAGCTCCAACCGTTCGTCCGAGACCTCCTGGACCAGGCCATCGAGGACCGTGACCTCGAACCGGCTGTGGTCGAGGAGCTGCTCGAACGCGCCAAGCGCGAGGAAGGCCACCGGCTCGAGGAGAGCGTCCGCCGGATCCTGCGGAGGGCCTGACGTGCGCATCCAGCTCAAGCGCCTGACCTTCGACGGCGTGGGCCCGTTCCGCCAGGAGGAGATCTTCGAGCTCCCCGGGGACGGTGTGACCTACGTCTACGCGCCCAACGGCCACGGCAAGACCAGCACCATCGACCTGGTCCGCTGGCTGATCCGAGGCCCCCTGGCCATCGAGAAGGACGAGTTCCGGTCCCTCCAGAGCGACCACGAGAAGAACGTCATCAACCACCACCGGTTCCGGAACATGGAGGGTGGCCGGGCCGAGGCCATCCTCGACGTCGAGGGCAAGGGCCGCTACCGCGTCGAGCGGGAGATCGCCTGGTCCACGTCCCCCGAGAGCGTGCTCACCGTCGAGGAGGACGTCGACGGGGACTGGGTCGAGCTCGACGAACCCGAGGTCTTCCTCTCATCGCTCCTGCCCCACGAGCGCCTGGGCTTCAACCTGCTCACCGGCGAGCACGTCAAGGAGTTCGTCGAGGAGCTCAGCGGGCCCGTGGTCAAGGAGTCCGTCGAGCGCCTGCTCCAGAACCCGGAGCTGGTCAGCCTCCACGATTGCCTCAAGGGGATCGTCGACGAGCTCGAGAAGGAGGCCGCCGCCGAGGACCGCGCCAAGCGCCGCCGGCTCAAGCTCCTGGACAAGC
>CAYXGD010000062.1:0-10459 GCA_964464425.1 uncultured Thermoplasmatales archaeon | reverse complement strand
TGGGGACCAGGGCGGTCTCCCGTCCGCCCATCTGGCGCATCACCATGAACAGGATCGCGGCGGCGATGACGCCGACGAGCAGGACGGTGACGTCCTGGGTCTGAAGGAAGTAGAGGAAAGCGAAGGCGCCGATGGCCAGCATGATGAAGAGCTGGAGCGTCGCCTTGCGCTCCTGGCGCTTCTGGGCCTCGGCTTTCTGAGCGTTGACGATCTCCCGGCCCTTGCCAGCAGGCACCACCCGGATCCTCGGGCTGTGGTTGTCCTCCTGGTTGGGGTAGACGATCATGTCCTGGAGCTCCTCGGGTGGGAGCATCTCGGCCATGGCCCGGGCCAGCATGGACTTGCCTGTGCCAGGATCACCGATGAGCATGACGTGGCGCCGCTGTTCGGCGGCTTTCTTGACGACCTCGACAGCGAGCTCCTGGCCGATGACCTGGTCGACGAGCTCGTCCGGGATCTCGACCTCCCCGGTGGTCTCGAGGGGTTGGCTGTCGAGCCACTCCTCGACCGGGACGGTGCAGATCTCGTCCTCGTCGACCTCTGCGTCCTCCTCGGGACGCACGGTCTTCCATACCATGTTCTCGTCGTCGGACATCAGGGAGCCTCGCTATGTCTCGGCCTGGTCGGCGCTATCAGGACCGCGTCGTGGAGACCTTGTCCCTGCTTGCGCTTGAACCTTTCCACGAAGGGGCCTGCTTCGACGTACGGACCCGCCCTACAAAAGGCTTCTAGGGGCAGGCCCTCGGACGGCGTGGCTGGGGGCTGCCGGACGAAGCTCGACCCAGAGGGACCACGGGATGCCCAGCGCTCCCAGAGCCCCGGTCAAGCATCGTGCCGGAGCTCCATGGGTGCCCCCGGATCCTCTGCGGTCCTCGGTGGCCCGCTGTACCTCCCTGGTGGGGTTCCGGCCGACCTGACAGGGGGTGGAGCGGGGGCCCGTCGGGCGACAACCTTGGAACGCAGAGGAAGCAGAGGAGACAGAGGCCCGCAGAGGACGACCAGGGGATCCGAACGGGATCCGGTTCAGGGGCGTCCTGGCCACCCAAGACGGAGCGTTCCTGCGGCGCTGCGCGTCCTCCCTGGTCTCCGTTGCTCCGCGTTCTTGGTCGATGGTCGCTCACCTCGCCAAGCCGCCTCGGGGCCACCGAACCCGTTTAGGGGGGCGCCCCTATGCGGGCCGCGATGGATGTCGTGACGGCACCGGATCGGGCCGACCTGGGCCAGGCCCTGGCCGACCGGCTGGATGGCGCCCTGGTGGTCTACGAGCACAAGATCTTCCCGGATGGGGAGCGCTACGTGCGCATCGAGGAGGACCTGGCCGGCGAGGTGGTCCTGCTCGGTGACACGCGGCCCAACCCCAAGATCCTCGAGACCCTGATCGCGTTGGACGCCTGCCACGAGGCCGGCGCCGGCCCGGTGGCCCTGGCCGTCCCGTACCTGGCCTACGCGCGCCAGGACCGGTCCTTCCAGCACGGCGAGGGCATCAGCGCCCGGGCGCTGTGCCGGGCCCTGTCCACGGCGGCCTCGTCCCTGACCACGGTGGATGTCCATACCGAGACCGTCCTAGACATGTTCGATGGCCCGACGGCCAACGCCCTGGCCGCACCCGAGCTGGCTGAGGCCCTCGGGGACGAGGACGTCGACCTGATCCTCTCCCCGGATGCTGGCGCCCGAGAGCGGGCCGGGGACGTGGCTGGCCGGTTGGGTGTCCCGTTCGATCACCTGGAGAAGACCCGGGTGTCGGCCACGGAGGTCGACATGGCCCCCAAGGCGCTCGACGCCTCGGGCGCCACGGTCGCCATCGTCGACGACATCATCTCGACCGGGGGCACCATGGCCACGGCCACCGGTAAGCTGCTCGCCCAGGGCGCTGAGCGCGTGGTCGTCGCGGCCACCCACGGGATCTTCGCTGGGCAAGCCGAGGAGCGCCTGGAGAAGGCCGGGGTGGATAAGATCCTGGTCAGCGACTCCATCGCCACCGACCATTCGGTCATCTCGTGCGCCGGCGCGCTGGCACGAGGCCTGCGATCGCTGTGAGGACCACGGCCACGGCCAAGGTCGCCGGACCGGGCGCGTCCATGCGCTGGGCATCAGCCACGGTGACCGTCCGGGTGGCAAGCGTGCGGCCGTCGGGACCCTGCACGACGATGGTGTGATCCCCGGCGGTCAACTCGTCGACCCCGCGGGAGATCGTCTGGCGCTGGCCGCCCGGCACGGTGACATCGAGGCTGGCGACCTGGCTGCCGTCGATGCGGAGCTGGACGATCCCAGCAGCCTCGGCCTCGCCGGTGTTCTCCAGGACCACCCCGATGGTCGCCAGCTGGCCGGCGACCGGCGGAACGGGCCAGGTCTCGATGCTTGCGTTGAGACGGGCCGGCGCCACCACCGTCAGCTCGCGGCTGGCCCCGTCGAGGGTCAAGGTGTAGGTCCCGCGGGGCAGGGGGCTCACCGCGGCTTCGGTCTCAGCGCGCTGGCCGGGTTCCAGGGTGGCGACCAGGCGGCCAACCTGGCTGCCATCGACCAGGATCGAGCGGTTGATCGTGATGGTGGTGACATCGAGGTTCGCGATGGCCACGCGGAGGTTGAACGGCTCCAGGGCCACGGGTTGGGCCGGGTCGGTGCCCAGGATCCGGACGGCGGCTTCGCCGGGGAAGACGGCGCCGAGCTCGGGGACGGAGGCCCCGGTGACGAACCGGTCGAAGAACTGGGAGAAATCGAAGCCGGTGACGTCCCCGATGATCGCCTGCAGGTCCGGGGTCGTGAACGGTTCCGGGGCGGCCTGCCCGCTATGGCGGTCGTGCAGCTCGGTGAGCACGTCGGCCAGGGTGTACTCGCGGTCGGTGGCGTCCCGGATCGCGTCGTTGAGCGCGATGGTGACCACGGCCCCCTTGGTGTAGGCGGCCTGCTCGTTCCCGGAGCCGTAGACGGCCGTGGTGAGGTCCACACCGTGGGAGCGGCGGGCTTCCTCCTGGCGTTCCTGCATGCGTTGGACGACCTCGGCCTTGTCGGCCAAGCCGGCGGCCACCTCGAGCCGGGCGCCGTCGACCACGGCGGTGCCTTCGACGAGCCACACGAGCGCCTGGCCTGGGGCCCGGGAGACCTGGAAGCCTTGGTAGGCGTGGACGAGCTCGTGGGCGACGACCTCGGCGTCGGCATCAGCGTGGAGGAAGATGCCTTCGGGGCTCGCCAGGCCTCCCCGGAACATCGGGTCCGGGGCGACGACGATGAACCGGTTGATCGGCAGGGTCCCGTAGATGCCAGCAAGGTAAGCGTCGGCAGCCTCGAGCAGTTGCCGGGTGGCCGCGTCCTCCTGGGCGCCGTCCACGCGGATGATCTCGTAGGCCTCGGTGCCCGAGCCGAGCGTGGCACGTTCCAGGTCGGGACCGGCGGCCAGGAACCCCCGGGGGATGGCGCCGTCGACCTGGAAAGCCTGGCCGGAGCGGTCCCAGGGACCCTGGACGTCCCACCCGTCGGGGGTCTGGACGGAGAGCGCCGTGCGGAAGGCCGGCGGGTCGCCCTCGGGGAAGCTGTACTGGATCTCGGGCATCAGATCGGAGACCTTGACGACCGAGAAGCTCTCGCCGACGTAGCTGGTGTGACCGGTGCCCTCGTTGCTGACCACGCTGATCCGGGCGTCGGTGGTCCAGCTGGCTTGCGGGTCCGGGTCCTCGGTGAGGTCGGCCACAGCGTGGTCGCCGTCCCAGGTCCAGGCGCCGCCACGGAGGTCCGGGTCGCAGGGGTCCTGGACGCACGTGGAGAGGCCCCCCATGTTCAGCCGGATCTCGCGGAGGTTGCCGGGGTCAGCCACCGAGAGGGTCAGATCGACGGTCCCGTCGTCCGGGTGGAGCGTCGACGCGAGGGTGAGCTGCACCGTCTGGCCACCCTGCGCACCTGCGACCGGTAGCAGGACCGGTGCCAGGAGGAGAGCGATCGACAGGAGCAGCTTGGACGGGACCTGCACGGGGGCCGCCAGGCGGCGGTTGGTTGAAAAGGGTTGTTGGTTGGCGCCAAGGGTGGCCGACGGCTGGGGGCCGCCGGCACGGGTGAGCCTGCCATGACGCAGTAGGTGCGGTTTTATATCAAGAGCATCATCGGCGGCCGACCTTCCCCAGGGGTGGGAAGGCCACCAGGTGACCACGACATGGCTGCGTCACGGAACCAGCTCATCATCGGGGCGCTACTCATCCTCACCATCGCCGTCGGTTTCGGCCTCCGGACCTACTGGAACGCCGACCAGGCCATGGGGGAGAGTGGCAACTACACACTATCAGGTAACGACCCGTACTACCACAAGCACGCGGTAGACCACATCACCGAGACGTGGAGCACCTTGGAGCAGGATCCGATGCTCGACTACCCGGTCGGATCCGTCAACCCGAACCCACCCCTCCACCAATGGACCATGGCAGCGGGAGCGCAAGCCCTGGAACCGGTGGCTGGCGACATGGAAACGGCCACGTGGTGGTCGGTCCTGTACGCGCCAGCGGTCTGGGGCGTGCTGACCATCATCCCGGTGTTCCTCATCGCCCGGATGTTCGCCGGTGATTGGGCCGGGCTGCTGGCCGCGTTCCTCGTGGCCACGGCGCCCGAGCACATGAGCCGGACCAACCTGGGCTTCAGCGACCACGACGCCATGGTGATCTTCCTGGCGGTCTCCGGCTTCTACTTCCTGCTCAGATCGTTGCAGGCCGTCGGGGACAGACGCAAGGACATCAGCGGCTCGGAGCTGGTCGGTCGCTTCGGCCAGTGGTTCACAGGCGACCGACGGGCCTCCGGTTCGGCGATCCTGGCCGGCGGGTTCTTCGGCGCGCTCGCGTTGACCTGGAAGGGGTTCCCGTACGTCTTCGGCATCGTGCTGGCCTACGCGGGTCTCCAGTTCCTGATCAACCATTGGCGAGGCCGCGACACCGCCCGCCCGTTCTTCGCGACGTTCACGACGTTGGGCGTGGCCCTGTTGCTGGGCTTCCCGTACTACGCATCGCTTGGCCTGTTGAACTTCTGGAACCCAGCGCTGTTCCTGTTCCTGGCCCTCACCACCCTGGGGGTCTACTTCGTGGCCACCCGGAACTACCCCAGCGTCCTGGTCGTGCCGGGCCTACTGGCTGTGGCCGGCGTCTTCATGGCGGCCATGTTCTTCGTGGTCCCCTCGGTGGCCAAGTCGCTGCTCTACCGGTTCGTCTACTTCCGGCAGACCAGCCTGTACACGACCATCGCTGAGGCCCACCCGGCGGACTTCTCGTCGCTGGCCTTCGCGGTCAACCCCATCATCTTCTTCATGTACCTGGCCGGGTTCGGCTTCCTGCTGTACCGGGTCTGGACGAAGAACCGCCCCACCGACCTGTTCTTCACGGTGTGGGCAGGCGTCGACCTGTTCCTGGCCATCACCGCGGTCCGGTTCATCTCCCAGAGCGTCCCCACCATCGCCCTGTTGGGGGCGATCGCGACGATCTGGACCCTGGATCTGCTGAACCTGCCCAGCCTGAGCGAGAAGCACAGGAAGAGCGGGTTCAGGAGCATCACCCGCAGCACGGGGACAGCCTTCCTGGTGTCGATGTTGACGTTAGCCGCCATCGCCGTGCTGTTGATGTTCCTAGGGTACACCATGTCAGCCATCGTGCTGGCCGTGGCGCTGGCCCTGTTCCTGATCAACGCCTCGCTGGGGCTCTCGACCGGCAGCAACTTCCTGTACGTCGTGGCCGTCCTCTTCGTCGGCTTCCTGATCCTGCTACCAGGTGCTGCCCTCGGCATCGACGCCGCCTTGCCTTCGGGTGAGGAGCAGCGCAACGTCCAACAGGCGCGCCAGAGCGCCCTGGAGGACATCGGCGAGACCGGGCGCGACCTCGGGCTCGAGCCGGAGACCATCCAGGCGCTCCAGGACGCGGCCAACAACAGCCGCGATGCCGAGCAGTTCCGAAGCAACCTGGACGATATCCGGCTCAGGGAAGGCCTCGAGCAGGACACCACCGACAAGGTCTTCGCGGCAGCCGAGGACGAGTTCGGCACCATCTCGACCTACTCCAAGCGCCTGGGTGCCTTCGGCACCAGCTTCCTGCCCGGTGGATGGGCGGACACGCTCAACACGCTTGCCACCTACGACACCGACGAGCACCCCACCGAGCGTCCGGGCTTCCTGGCCTGGTGGGACTACGGGCACTGGTCGATCGCCGTGGCCAAGCACCCAGCCGTGGCCGACAACTTCCAGAACGGCTACAAGCTGGCCGGCCACTTCATCACCGCCCAGAACGAGACCCACGCGGTCCAGCTGATGGTGGCCAAGCACGCTGAGATCATGTCCGAGGAGGACTACACGAGCCTCCTGGAGCAGCACGGCCTGTCCGAGTTCGACGCCGAGCGGATCTACGAGGGCTTCACCAAGCGGACCTACCCGTTCATCCAGTTCTCCGAGGATCCCGACGAGAACCTGGCCACGAGCGTGGCCTTCGCCCAGGATGTCGAGGAAGCCACCGGGAAGCCGGTGCGCTACGTCGCCGTGGACAACCGGATGCTGCCGCTGGACGACCCAAGCACGCGCTTCATCGAGTCCAGCTCGATCTACTACGCACCGGTCACCCTGGCGGACAAGGACCCGCAGACGTTCGTCGAGCAGAGCTTGGTCAACATGCAGACCGGCCAGAAGGTCAGCGACGAGCAGCTCCGGCAGATCCGCCGCAACCCGAACAGCCAAGTCCAGCTCGGCCAGCAGCTGTTCTACCACGACAACTTCTTCGAGTCGATGTTCTACCGGGCGTTCATGGGCCTGCCGGTCAACGAGCCCCTGCAGTTCCAGGGGCAGTCGCGACCCCAGCCCTTCGATCTGAACAACTACCCGCAGTACTACCGCGACCCGGTGATGCTGCGAGCCCAGTCCGACACGGTCACCGGCGTGGCCCTATCCAACGAGGTGGCCCCCGGGTTCGGCCTCAAGCACTTCCGGCTGATCGACGCGAACCCGTCGGTCCGGATGCTCGAGTACTACCCCGGCGCCATCGTCGAGGGCCAGGTCACCCTGGACGGCGTGCCGCAAGAGGGCGTCCGGGTCACGGTCTTCGACGACGCCGGGGACGAGGTGTTCAACACCAACGCCCGCTACTTCCGGCAGACCCAGCGGACCGCCGAGGACCTCAACGTGCCGCACGACTCGGTGCTGACCGACGCCAACGGGACCTACCGCCTGGTCGCCCCGTTCTCCACCGACGATGGCGTGACCCTCAGGGTGACCCAGGAGGACCCCAACGCTCGGCGGCCGGCCCTGATGGCCACCGAGACGCTGGAGATCTCCCGCGAGGCCGCCAACACCCGGGAGACGTTCACCCAGGACATCGACATCTCGCCGGCCACTGTGACCGGCACCGCGTTCCTGGACCTCAACGGGAACGGGACCCAGGACGACGACGAGGACATCCTCTCCGGTGTCAACGTCAGCATCCAAGGGAAGAACACGACGACGGACCGCAACGGTCAGTGGACCCTGGAGGGCCTGGCTCCCGGCCGGCACACCGTCGAGGCGACCAAGCCCGGCTACCGACTGGCCACCCAGAGCGGTGAGGTCCAGCTGGTCGGCGGTGAGGTCGTCGAGCACAACCTCAGCATGAGCTACGAGCCGGTCGGTGTGACCGGCACCGTGGTCGATCAGTCCGGCGAGGCGACCGAGGGCATCAACGTCCGCTTCACGCCGGCCGAGGGCAACCGGACCGGCCAGGAGAACAACCAGTTCAGCCAGGTCAACGGGACCCTGGATCTGAACCTCCAGCCGGGGGTGTACGAGGTCGGCGGCAACGGGACCGACTTCGAGACCAACCAGACCCTCGAGGTCATCAGCGTGAACGTGACCGCCGGCACCGGCGCCAGCGTCGACGAGGACGGCAACCTGGTCATCCAACCGGGTGCCGAGGGCGTCGAGATCCAGGTCGAGGTGGCACCCGAGAGCTGACGCCCGGGCCGATCGGCGACGACGCACCGGGGATCGCTCCCCGGTCTCCCCCCTCTTCTTCTCCTCTCCCTGTCCGGTCACCTAGCGGCGCCACAGCTCGACGCTGAGGCCCTGGTAGGTCCAGCGGTCGCTGCGGTCCCAGGCGTCGTCGAGCGCGTCGCGGACCTCCCCGCGGTCGCCCGTGTGGGAGAAGACGACCCACACCCGGTCGGCATCGAGCTGCTCCACGTCGGTCACGCTGGGCTGGTCGTCGATCAGCCAGTGGCTGTCCTGGTATCCCCGCATGTCCAGGGGCTGGTCGACGTAGTACATGAACGGCATCTGGACGAACGGCGCCTCGAACAGGACCACGTCGCCAGGCTGGGCATCGGTCTGCACCCGGTCAGCGGCCTCGCGCCACTCCTCCTTGGTGTGGTCGTCGTACATCCCTTGGAGGTTGACGCCGGACGCGACCACCAGTGTCGCGGCCAGGGCGACCTGCACCGGGCGCTGGTCGATGCAGGTGGCTCCCCTGGCGACCAGGATGAAGAACGCCGGGCTGCTACCGATGAGGTACTTGTCGACGTAGATCGGTTGGATGAGCTCGGAGGCCGTGAAGAGGAGGCCGGCTGGGAGGACCAGCCAGACCAGCAGGAGCCCGTGGCGGTCCCACCAGGTCAGCCGGTCGCCCGGGCGGGCCCGCTGCCGGTGCAGCAGGCCGACCAGGGCCACGGTCCCGAGCAGCACGGCCAGCTTGGCCGTGCCGGAGAACGCCTCCACGGTGCCCCAGAGGTCAGAGAGCTCGGGGTCGGTGACCCAGAACCCGCTGGAGACCCGGGTGACCTGGCGGACCAACGGGATGAGCCAAGGCACGAAGGCGACCACCAGGCGGGCCTGCGTCTTGGCCCACGAGCGGATAGGCCACCGGTTGCCCGAGGGGAGGCCCTGGCTTGCCAGCCAGTGGAGCCCGTGGGCGGCGACCACGGCCCAGGCGAGCAGGTGCGTGTAGACGAGCAGCAGGGTGGAGGCGATGTAGGCCACGGTCGTCCGACGATCGGGGCCATCCCGGACCAGCCGGTGGTAGAAGAGCGTCGAGATCGCCGCCAGCAGGCCGACGATGGCGTACATGCGAGCTTCCTGGGCGTAGAGGACGTGGAACTCAGCCAGGGCGACCAGCGCGCTGGCGAGGAGGCCGGTGATCTCGTCGAACACCTCGCGCCCGATCAGGTAGACGACCGGTAGCGTGGCCAGCGAGGCCAGCAGCGATGGCATCCGCAGGGCCTCCTCGGAGGTGCCAGCGATGGCGACCCACGCGTCCAGCAAGAGGTAGTAGAGCGGCGGGTGGAGGTCGTTCTGAGCTGTGGCTTCGAGGATCTGCCAGGGCCCCTTGAGGGTCATGGCCCAGGAGACGCCTTCGTCGAGCCAGAGGCTCTCGGTGCCGAGCTGGTGGAACCGTGCGACGGCCGCGACGATGGTGACGATGGCGACGGCCAGCCACCACGCCCTGTGTGACCTTCCTGCCACGCGCCGGTAGCGCGGTCCAGGGTACGAGTAGCTTGGGGCACGCAGCTAGAAGGAACCGACGACCTCGGCCGTGGCCGTCAGGGCCCGGTCGATGTCCTCGCTGGTGACGTCGAGGTGGGTCACGCCCCGGACGATGCTGCCTCCGGTGGCGCTGTCGAACCAGATGCCGTGCTCCTCGAGCCGGGCGCAGAACTGCTGGGCGTCGACACCGAGCCCGGCCACATCGAAGTACACGATGTTCGTGTCGACCGTGGCTTGGGCCAGCTCGATGCCGTCGTGCTTGACCAGGCCCTCGGCCAGGGCCTGGGCGTTGGCGTGGTCGTCGGCCAAGCGGTCGACCAGGCCCTCGAGCGCCACGATGCCGGCGGCGGCCACGATGCCGGCCTGGCGCATGGCCCCGCCGAGCAGGCCACGGGCCTGGTCGAGCTGGTCGATGAACGACGCCGAGCCGGCGACGATGGAGCCGATGGGGCAGGCCAGGCCCTTGGAGAGGCTGACCATGACGCTGTCGGCGCCCCGCGCGATGCGGTCGGCGGGCTGGCCGCTGGCCACGGCGGCGTTGAACAGGCGCGCACCGTCCAAGTGGACGGGGACGTCATGATCCCCGGCCACCTCGGCGATGGCGTCGAGGTTGTCCAGCGGGACGACGGTGCCACCGCTGGCGTTGTGCGTGTCCTCCAAGCAGACAGCGGCGGTGACCGGCTTGATCGGGTAGGCGTCGATGCCGGTGATCGCGCCGTCCAGGGTGGCCGGGTCGATCGCGCCCCGGTCGCTGGGTAGCGGATGGGGCTGAGCCTGGCTGATGCGGGCCAACCCGCCTGACTCCCAGGCGTTGATGTGGCTGTCGGCCTCCAGGATGACCTCGGGCGCTCGTAGCCGGTCAGGCAACCGGCGGCACCAGACCAGCAGGCAGGCCTGGTTGCCCATCGTCCCGCTGGGCAGGAACATAGCGGCTTCCTTGCCCAGCCGGTCGGCGGCCAGGGCCTCGAGCTCGGCCACGGTGGGGTCCTCGCCGAAGGCGCTGTT
>CAYXGD010000061.1:0-10731 GCA_964464425.1 uncultured Thermoplasmatales archaeon | reverse complement strand
GCGTCCTTGAGCTGGTCGATCTTGAGCCCGCTCATCGAGCCGGACGTGTCCAGGACCATGGTCAGGTCGATCGGGAGATCGGCCGCGTCGCTCGGGGCCCGGAACCGGTGGGCGAAGTACCCGGTCCCGTCGTGGATCGTTGAGACGACGGAACCGTCGTCGTCGGTCGGTGCCACCGTGTAGTGGGCGTCCAGCGGGGTCGAGGCGTCGGTCTCCCGAGGCCCGACCGCGTACCCGAGCTGGTAGCCATCCCCGTGGCTCGAGACGCGACCGCTTGGCTCGCTCCAGGCGCTGGTCACGCCGTCGCTGTGGCGGATATCGACGTCGAAGTCGGCGCCCATGTCGCGTCCGAACCCGGAGACCGGGGCGGTCAGCGGGAGGGTGTGCACGCCCTTGTCGGCGGCGAGGTAGCGTTCGTAGGTGAGCGTGGCCGTGACCGTCTCGAACGCCTCGACGTTGATCAGGTAGCTGTAGACCGACGAGGTCCGGTGCTTCTCGACCAGCCCTGCGGTCCGCTCATCGTCCTTGGCGTCCTCGTAGGTCTGGCGTGCGATCTCCCGTTCCTGGATCTCGGCGCGGTGGATCTGCCCATCGCGCTCGATCGTCAGGCCGGTGATGTAGGCGTCGTCGGGGACCTGGACCTCGAAGGGGAACTCGGGATCTGGCCCCTCGTTGGCGATGACCACGGTGATGTTCACGCGGGCGTAGTTATCGACGACGAGGGCGTCGACGTGGGTGTCCACCGTCCAGATCTCGCCCCGTTCCGGTGGGGCGGGCTCGGTCTCCTCCTGAGCACCGGCCAGCGGGACCCCCGCCATGGGGCCAAGGGTGACCAGCAGGCCGAGGGCGATCGTGAGCAGGGCGCGCGTGGGTGATCCTCCATCGCTCCAGCGCATGGCCTGTCATGCCGGCCGAGGGGGCATAGCAGCGAGGGATGTGTTCGGTCGGGGCCGAACCCTCTACCGACCGATCCTTGCAGATGCAAGCGTTCTCTTGGGTTCCAACCTCCGGGTTGACGGGGTGTTCGGTGGCGGCCGAACACCTGCATCACTTATATACGCGGGCGGCTACACACGCGGTGGTGGCGACGCCATGCCAGAGGACCTCCCGCTCGAACCGGACCTGATCAAGGTCCTGGCATCCGACACGCGGCGGGAGATCCTACGCCTTCTCCGGGAGCGCAACATGACGGTGACCGAGCTCTCCCGGGAGCTCGACCTCGGGAAGGCCACCGTCCATGAGCACCTCAACAAGCTCACCGACGCAGGCTTGGTCCGGCGCAAAGAGGACGACCGGCTCTGGGTCTACTACGAGGTCAGCCCCGAGGGCAAGCGGATGCTCAACCCTCAGCGCACGCGGTTCTACCTGATCGTCGCCGTCTCGGTCCTCGCCGGGATCGCCGCCGTGCTCGCCCTGGCGCTCTTCCTCTCGACCAGCGGGGCCGGGGACCCCACCTTCCAAGAGACCAGCGCGCCTGAGGCTGCTACCCAGGGCGGCCTGGCTGTCCAGGTCCCAGATACGCGGCTCTACGCGTCTGGCCCGGCCACCCTTGAGGCAACGGTCCAGAACGCACCGGCCGACGGCGGCCAACTGCGCGGCTACCTGGTCCCAGCTGACCGAGCCGACAGGCTGCGCGACGGCGATCTCACCGTCACCGGCATCCCCCTCGAGAGCCAAGGGACCGCCGCCGAAGCCGCCATGGCTCAGGATCGCGCCGGCGACACCGACGACGCCTCCGAGCCCTGGACGGGCACGCAGACGGTCACCTTCCAGGCCCAAGGCCCCCTCCCGCCCGGAGAGTACGTCCTCTTCGTCCGGACCGACGACGGGCGCTACGTGGCCACCGATCCCAGCCAGGACAACCGGCAGCAGATGCCCCAGGTCGAGGTCAGGGATCTCGAGGTCGACATCCAGCCGGCCACTTGGTACCAGGGCATCGGGGATAGGGTCAACGTGACCGCCACCAGCCAAGGCGAGGCCCTCGACGGTCGCCTGGCGATCGAACCGCTCGGCCAAGGTCCCGATGCCCCTGGTCTCACCGTCCCCTTGACCCAGGGCGCCGGCACGATCTCACCCAGCGTCCTCGACGCCCTCCCCGCCGGCACCTACCAGTTGGCTGTCCTCCCTGAAGGCGAGGACACCTGGCAGGTCCCCGGCAGGACCTGGACGCTCCACCGGCCCCAGATCGCCATCCAGCCCAGCCACGTGCTGGCCCAACGGACGACCGAGGTCGATGTCACCATCGCACCAGCCGGGACCCTACCCGCCGACGGCGTCCCTCTGACCGTCAACGGCACCCGCGTGCTGGACCGGACCTCCACCGACGACGGGGCCCGGCTTCACCTGGCCCCCGACCAGGCGGGCACCATCGAGCTCCATATCGGCCGCCTGGCCGACCGCCAGCTGCAGGTCCACCCCAACCTCCAGGCCACCGTGGCGATCCTCGACGGGCCCCGGTGGCGCCTGGCCCTGGCAGATGGTCAAGGCGCGCCAGCAGCCAACACGACCGTCTCCCTGGACGGTACCGTCCTGGGCCGGACCAACGGCACGGGGCACCTGGAGATGGCCGTGCCCGCGCAAGGCACCCATCGGCTGGCCTTGACCCTGCCCACGGGCCACGGTCGCGAGATGGCGCTGCAGGTCGACGGCTGGGATCCAACCGTCCTGACCCCGACCCTCCGGCTCTTCCCGCAACACGTCGAGGAGGCCGGCGGGGTCGTCCGGGTCCACCTGGAGGTCTCGACGGCTCACCCTGCCAGCGTCCCCGCCACCCTGAGCGCTCACCTGCCCGACGGTCGCCCGGTCGCCAGCCGTCCGATCACGGTCGCGCCGGACAACACCACCTCGATCGTGCTCGACGTCCCGCTGGACGGCACCGACGTGCCATCGCTCGCGCTGCAGGCCGACCCGCTAGCACCGCCCCCCTTCGCCGTCGACAACCGGACCGCTGACCAGGACGGTACCACCGACGACGACGCCACGGCGGGCGGCGCGGGCGGGGACACAGCCGACGGGACGGCGGAGAGCACCGACCAACCGGACGGCACCACGACGACGGTCGAGCTCCCAGGGTCCACCCGCGAGGCCGCCATGGAGAGCGACACGGCCTTCTCCCAATCCGCGCCCGGGTTCGAACCGGTCAGCGGCCAGGACAGGGATGCCGCTGACGGGATGGCCGATGGGGGTGCAGCCGCCCAGGACCCCCAGGATGCCACACCGCTTCCAGGGGTGGCGGTCCTGATCTCGGTGGTGGCAGCGGCCGCCGCGTCGATGGTGCGCCGCCGCGGTTAAGGTGGGGAGCGTGGATGGGTCTCCGTGTCCCCGAAGCAGGCCGGTTGGCGTCTGATCCTGCTCACCCTCCCTTTCTTGGCCTTCGGGCTCTGGTGGGCGATCTCCCCCCCCGTCACCGACGCCCTGGGTCCTGCCGCAGGGATCGCCCGGTCGCTTGGTGTCGCCCTGGCCTTGCTCAGCGTCGGCGCCGTGGCCTTCGGGGTCTTCCTGATCCGGCGGGGTAGCCAGAAGGTGCTATGAGGCGGCCGTAACCGAAGCCATTTCCCGGTCGCCCGCGTTGCCTGCCTCGATGGTGAACGTCCTCGTGCTCCATTACCGCGAGGCCAGGGTCGGCCGCCAGCTGATCAAGGGCCTCAAGGCCGCGGGTCACACGGTCGCCGACGCCGTCCCTGAGCACCCGGAGTTCCTCTCCACGTTGGAGGTCGTCGACCCCGACGTCCTGGTCGTCGAATGCACCCAGGGCTGGAACAAGGGCCTGGAAGCGGCCGGGCACATCACCGACAAGCAGGGCTACCGGGACCTTCCGGTCCTGTTGGTCAACCTACCCGAGGCCGGTGCAGGGTTCAAACGCATGAAGGTGCCCGAGGCACTGGAAGTCGAGGGCGACGGGATCGTCGAGGCCGTCGAGCAGGTGACCAGATGAGCGTCCCCCGCGCCGGGCGAGGTCTGGCATGACCGGCGGCGGCCAACGGTTCGCGATCCTGCTCCTGGTCGCCCTGGCCGGCTGCACCGCTGGGACGGCGACCGTCGTCGATCGGACCTTCGAGCTCTCCCCCGGCCAGTTCGCCGAAGCCAACCTTGCGATGGAGGACGGGGGCACCATCGAGGTCACCTTCGCCACCGATGGCCCCGAGATGAGGTGGGATCTGCACCGGCACGGTCCCGACCAGCGGGTCGAGATCCTGCAGGAGGGCAACGCCAGCAGGGGGACGTTCACCTACACGGCCGACCAGCCGGGGGTCGTCTCGGCCTTCTGGCAACCAAGGGAGGAGGCGGAGATCCAGCTCGAGGTCACGATCACCGGGGAGGCCGAGGTGGTCAGCCTCGTGCCCCGTCAACCCTGACCCGGGAGCCGGCCTTCTTCTCGGAGCTTGCTGATCCGCAGGTGGGCGATGATGGGCATGAGCAGGTCGCCCATGCGCTTGCCCTTCGGGGTCAGGGAGTACTCCACCCGCACAGGGACCTCGGCGTAGGCTTCGCGGTCCACGATGCCTTGGGCCTCGAGCTCCTTGAGCCGGCGGGACAGGGTCCTGCTCCCGATGCCCGAGAGGGCTCGCTTGAGCTCGTTGAACCGGAGGACCTCGTGCATCCGGAGGACGAAGCAGATCTCGATGCTCCATCGTTGGAACAGGGGGCTGAGGACCTCGACGCTGGCTTCGATCTCGCGGTCGAGGCTCCCGTTGGCCGTGATCCACGCCACCACCTCCTCCATCTTCTCGCGGTGGCCCTCGGCCAGCTCGTCGAGGAACTGGTCCAGTTCGGTCACGATGTGCTCGTCGGCGCTCTGGCTGAGGTCCTGTCCCTCGTCGGGGTTGGTGTCATCGCTGACACCAGCCGTTGGATCATCCACTGGAGGGCTTAAGCCGGCGTCCCCCTTTGAGGGTTTCGTCGCGGAACCAGTGAGCAACGCGACTCCTGGTTTCATCCTGAAACCGACCGTGATCCCATGCCCGAGACCCACGCCTCCCAGAGTTCGCCCGACCCGCTCCCGTTCCACGAGGATCCCTGGTGGCACAAGGCAGTCACGCTGATCGGCGTGATCCTCCCCTTCGCTGCCACGCTCTACGCGATCGTCAGCCTCTGGGGCGGTGCGGTCGGCTGGCTCGAGCTCGGCTTGCTGATCGGCGGGTGGATGTTCACCGGCATGGGCATCAGCGTGGGGTTCCACCGGATGCTGACGCACAGGGCCTTCAAGGCCAAGGCCCCGGTGCGAGCCTTCTGGGTCGTCCTGGGGAGCCTGGCCCTTCAAGGTGCACCGGCGGACTGGGCGGCCACCCACATCCGTCACCATGCCAAGGCCGACCAGGAGGGCGACCCCCACAGCCCGCTCGAGGGGTTCTTCCACGCCCACGTGGGCTGGCTGATCCGTGACCGTTTCGTGCGCTCCGGTCCCGTCTACGAGGGCCTGCTGGAGGACCCGGTGGTCGCCTTCGTCAACCGGACCTACCACTGGTGGATGCTGGCCAGCTTCGCCATCCCGGCGGCCATCGCTGGGCTGATCACCATGAGCTGGATGGGCGCCCTCTCCGGCGCCATCTGGGGTGGTGCGGTCCGCGTCTTCATGGGCCACCACATCACCTGGAGCGTCAACAGCATCAGCCACATGTTCGGTACCCGGCCCTACGAGACCACCGACGAAGCCCGGAACAACGTGCTGGTGGCCCTGCTGGGCTTCGGCGAGGGCTGGCACAACAACCACCACGCCTTCCCCAAGGCCGCCTTCCTGGGTCACACCTGGTGGCAGGTCGACCCTGGCAAGTGGGCCATCAAGATCATGGAGAAACTCGGCTGGGTCTGGGACGTCTGGAACCCCGACGACGAAGCCATCGACAAGCGTCGGGCCAGCTAGCGCGACCGGTCCTGGTCGGTCAGTGGTCGTAAGCGTCCTCCAACGCCACGTCCGGCTGCGGGCCCACCTGGAAGCTGACATCGAACCCTTCCAGCATGAACGCCGCCGTGTGACCATAGGCACCCGGCAGCGGGTAGTGGTGGCCGGTCCTGACGTGCTGGAAGTAGCCTTGCCCCTGGGCGCCGTAGTGGGTGCCGCCCTCCAGGTCGAGCTCCAGGGCCACGGGCGTCGTGGTCCCGTCGACGTTCTCCAGCTGGATCCAGAGGCGCAGGTCCTGGACGTGGTTCTCTCCGAGCTCCTTCTTGTCGAAGATCGAGAGGTACTCCCCGTTGTGCGCGGTGGCCATGGACACCTCCACCCCCTGGCCGGCGTGTTGGACCAGTCTCCCGTCGGCCTCCATGGTCCCGAAGCCGGCCCGTTGCAGGGCCGTGTGGACCGACGGGTCGCTCGTCGCCAGGACCGTGGCCAGGTACTCGTTGTCCGCCGAGGAAGGCGCGAAGCTCGGGGTCTCCACCTTCGGACCGACGAAGCCGAGCAGGACGTCCTCGAGTTGCTGGCCGTCCAGACGCCAGCTCTCGCATGTGATCGTCGCATGGTAGTGGCCCCAGGTCTCACCCTCCTCTGGGACAGGGTGCATCGGGTCCGGGATCTCAGAGTAGACCACCTGTGGCCCGACGTCCTCCAGGACATCGGCCACCTGCCAGGGGTCCGGCACCTGGTCGGCCAGCGCCCAGGCCCCGGCCACGCTCCGGGGATGCACGCTGTGGCCACCGGCCATGGTGCAACCCTGGGCATCCAGGTCCAACCCGCTCTGGGCAGCGCTCTCATCGCCGGGGACCGTCCCGGTGTCGGTCGACGACAGGCCAGCCTCCTCACCAAGGCACCCGGCGGTGCCTGCGAGCAAGATCAGCGCGATCGTGGTCCACACCAGCCTCTCCATGCCGGATCATGGCAGAGGCGAGCCTAAGGCCTTGCCGTGAGGGTGTTGAAGCGTCGGGCCCGCGCCGTCCGCGTGGGGCCTCAGGCCGTGTACTCCCCGGTGTAGTGGGCAGTGAACAAGCCGATGACCACCAACCCGGCCAACACCAGCGCCCACGCCGGCAACGACCGATCGATGAGCTGGAGGCCACCCCAGACCGCCACGGTGGCCACGGTGATGATGTAGGCCCAAACCTTCGCTCCTGGCATGGACCCCCATGGACCTCAGGGTACTTGGCTTCCATGCTAGGTTCTGACGCGGCCACACCGGGCGCCTAGTGCCTTGGAACCGGGGTGAAGGGTGAACCATCAAGGGCCTGAGGGTCCTGGCAAGGCCATGCGAGGCTTGGGTATCGCGCTCAGCATCCTTCTCGTCGTCACGGCCATGGCTCCCGTGGCGGTCTCCGACGAACCTCGTGACCCCACCGCTCCGTGCCCGAGCCCCAGCGCTGCTGTGACCATGCAGACGATCGTCCTGCCGTACGCGGAGGTCCCCGATGTCCACGCCTGCCTGGCCACGCCGGCCAGCGGGACCACCGAGGTCGACAAGCTCGTCGTCATCGCGCACGGGCTGGGCTGGACCGTGCAGGCCGGCTGGCTGGACCACATGGCCCTGATCGTCGAGACCGCCGAGGACACAGCCGTCGTCGCCACCAACTACCGTGATAACTTCGGCTTCCCGGCCGTGCGCGGTGCCGAGGACCTGGTCCGGGCCACGCAGGCCGCCAAGGCCGAGCTTCCCGAGCTGGAGACCACCGTGCTCCTGGGCGTGAGCATGGGTGGGGCGGTCAGCGGGACCGCGATCCACATCGCGCCCACCATGAACGGCGGCCAGGGCCTCTTCGACCATTGGGTCGACGCCGAAGGTGTGACCAACCTCTTCGAGACCTACGCGGAGGCCCGTGCCGTCGGCATCGGCATCCCGTTCGCCGCTGACGTGGCCGACGGGATCGAGCGCGACGCCGGTGGCACCCCCGCCGAGGTCCCCGAGGCCTACACAGCGCGATCCCCCGCCATGAACGCCGAGGCCATGGCTGCTGCCGGCCTCCAGGATGCCATCGTCATCCACAGCGTCAACGACGGCCTGGTGCCCTACGATCAAGCCCGCGAGATGGTCGACGCCTTCGTCGCCGCCGGGATCCCGGTCCAGCTCGAGACCGTCCTCCGCGGTCCAGTCGACCAGACCGCCGGCACGACCCCCACCAGCCACGCCCTGCCGGCCGACCAGGACCCGAACGAGCAGCACCTTCACCTGGCCGGGCACGCCAGCGAGGCCGACGGGGACCACCCGATCATGGCCATCGCCCTCCAACGGGTCCTCGAGCTGCTGGATGGGTCCCACGCGCCGACCGGGTACGCCGAGAGGATCCACGACCAGGGGACCGAGCTGAGCCTCCCGACGACCGGTTGAAGTAGCCGGCCCCACCTGCCCGGCCATGGCCGACGCGCCCCTGTCCGGTGCCGTGAACCTCCGCGAGCTCGAGGACCTGGCCCGGGACCCCGTGCCGCAGCAGGCCTACGACTACATCCGCGGCGGGTCCGGTGACGAGGCCACGCTCGAAGGTAACGAGGCCGCCTACGGTACCTGGCGCCTGGTCCACCGCGCGCTGGTCGACGTCTCCGAGACGACCACGCGGACCACGGTGCTCGGCCGGGAGATCGACCTGCCGGTGCTGGTGGCTCCCACGGCCTTCCACAAGCTCGTCCACCCGGACGGCGAGGTCGCCACGGCCAAGGGCGCTCACTGGGCCGGGACGCTGATGGTCGCCAGCACGCTCTCGACCACCTCCCTGGAGGCCATCGCCGGGGCCTCGGCAGGCCCGAAGTGGTTCCAGCTCTACATCTACAAGGACCGCGACCTCACCCGCTCGCTGGTCGACCGGGCTGAGGCCGCCGGCTACCAAGCCCTGGTCGTCACCGTCGACTCGCCGGTCTGGGGCAAGCGGGAACGGGACATCCGGAACGGTTTCTCCCTCCCCGGGGATCTGCAGCTTGCCAACTTCCCCGACCTGGATCAGGAGAGCCTGCCGGAGCCCGACGGCGGTGGCGATGCCCTGGCGGCGTACGTCGAGCAGCAGCTCGACCCGAGCCTGACCTGGGACGACATCGGGTGGCTCCAGGGGATCACCGATCTTCCGGTCCTCGTCAAGGGTATCGTGTCCCCCCACGACGCCCGGCTGGCCGCCGAGCAGGGATGCGCTGGCGTCGTGGTCTCCAACCACGGCGGCCGCCAGCTCGACGCCGGGGTGCCGACGCTGCAGGCCCTCCCGGCCGTCGTCGACGCCGTCGAGGAGATCGGCGGCGATCTCGAGGTCTACATGGACGGTGGCATCCGGCGGGGGACCGACGTCCTCATCGCCCTGTGCCTGGGTGCCCGGGCGGTGCTCGTCGGCAGGCCGGTGCTCTGGGCCCTTGCCCTGGGCGGCGCCGACGGTGTGTCCCACGCCCTGAACCTCCTGCGCGACGAGGTCGACAACGCCCTGGCGCTCGCCGGCCTGGCCTCCCCCCGGGAGGCCTGCCGGGATCACCTGGTCCCCGCTGGCGCCCCCCTGGCCTGAGGGGGGCAAGGGTTATCCTGGGTCGCCCGGTCCTGGGCCCGTGACCGAGCCTCCAAGCCCCCGGGACCCCCGGTGGATCGGCATCATCGGCGTGGTGGCCATCAGCTTCGCGGCCATCCTCGTCCGGGCCAGCGAGGTCAGCCCCAGCACCTCGGCCGTCTTCAGAGCGGCCTACGCGGTGCCAGGTCTGGTCCTGCTGACCTGGCTCTGGGGTCGAGGCGACGACCGGCCCGCCAAGCTCCGGTGGACCGCGGTCCTGGCCGGTGCGTTCCTGGGGGCTGACCTGACGGTCTGGCACCACAGCATCGGGTACATCGGCGCCGGCCTGGCCACGGTCCTAGCCAACCTCCAGGTCGTCTTCGTGGCCCTCCTGGCCTGGCAGATCCACGGCGAACGACCAGGCACCATGGCCCTGATCGGCGGCCCCGTGGCCCTGATCGGTGTCGCGTTGACCAGCGGGCTCGGGCAGGCTGAGGCCTACGGCAGCGCCCCCGTGCTGGGCGCCCTGCTCGCGACCGCCGCCGCCGTCCTCTACGCTGGGTTCCTCCTGCTCTTCCGGCACGCCAACCGGCAGCAAGGCCCCACCGCAGGCCCGTTGCTGGATGCGACCCTGGGCACCCTGGCAGCCACCCTGATCCTGGGCCTGGCCACCGACCCCCGCCTGACCCTGGTCCCCGCCTGGCCGGCCCACGCCTGGCTGATCCTGTTGGGTGTCGGGGTCCACACCGTCGGCTGGCTGACCCTGGCCTACGCCCTTCCCCGCCTCCCCGCGGTCGTCACCAGCATCTTGCTTCTGCTCCAACCCATGCTCACCGTGCTCTGGGGCGTCGTCTTCTTCCAGGAGGCCCCCTCCCTGCTCCAGTGGATCGGCGTCGGCCTGGTCCTGGCCGGCGTCGGTGCTGCGAGCTTGAGGGCACGGCGCGACCAGGAGGACCAAGGCGCTCGACCGGCCTGAGAGCGCGATCCTCCAGCCACCGAGCTTCGAGCCGGCATGCAACCGTTGGACCCAACCGTTAGGGGCCCACGGGTCGTTGCCGGGACGGTGGTACCATGGCCAAACAGTTCGCCTGCGCCGACGTCGGCCTCGATTGCAGCTTCACCGCCCAAGCCGAGACCGAGGAGGCCCTCATGGAGAAGGTCGCCAAGCACGCGGCCGAGGTCCACGACATGACCGAGATCGATGATGAGACCATGGCCCAGATCAAGGCCCAGGTCCAGGACGTCTGAGCCTTCCACCGAGAGGTACTTGCCTCTTCCCCGGTTACGCTCACCTGTGTCGAGCGACGACCTCCAGGGCACCCTGGACGCCTACGAGAAGCAGAAGTGGGCCCAGCT